>MNIY01000079.1 GCA_001919995.1 Ktedonobacter sp. 13_1_20CM_4_53_11 | reverse complement strand
TCTCACATCCCACAGACGTCCAGGAGATCCTTGAGACACGGGACGAGAAACAGGTGGAACAGTCACAGAATGCCCTGAATCAGAAAGCTGCGCAGGAGAGAGAAGCCCCGTCTGAGTTTCGCATACCCCAACAATCTTCAGGCGCAGAGAAAACCATTGCCCATGTAGTAGCTCCTTTTGTTGGCACAAGCCAGTTAGGCCGCTATAATCAGAGTCCATTGATTGGTCGCGAGCGTGAACTCCAGGCGATGCGGCGCGTTATGGTTTCGCTTGAAGGAGAGGTGATACCTTCAGGTAATACCCCTTCAATGCCCGGGTCTATGAGGAATCCACATGTGTTACTCCTGATGGGCGAGGCAGGTATTGGGAAAACACGACTGGCCGAGGAATTGAGTCACGAGGCGAACACAAGAGGCTGGGTAGTAGCATGGACGAGAGCATATGAACAGGAGGGCGCTGTTCCTTACCGCCCCTGGATAGAACTCTTGCGCACACTCTTACAACATGTTCCCACCGAATTACTCATTTCAACCGTCAATTCCCACGCCAACATGGAAGCTGCCTCCACTGAACACTATGCCCCAACCTTACTGGAAAGACTGAGCACATTACTCCCTGAATTGCGCTACATATCCTCGCAAAATGAGAGAACGTATCCACAACTTCCTCCTGAGCAGGAGCGGCTTCACTTGTGGGAGGCCACCGCCGGGCTTTTGAGTACCTTGAGCAAAACTAATCCCTTGCTGTTAGTGCTGGATGATCTCCATTGGACGGATGGCAGTAGTCGAGAGCTACTTGCTTATATTACACGTCATTTACAGGACGAGCGCATCTTGTTACTCGGGACGTGTCGGGACGTCGAGCTTTCTCCAGGCCACGGCTTACGTACCCTCATCGCCGACTTGCGCAGGGAACAGGCTATCGTTACGATTGCAGTAGATCCACTGACTCAATCTCAAATAGGCACACTCGTTGCCCATCTGCCACAGAATATCGTGCATAGCATCCAGACGCAAGCGGCGGGAAATCCATTTTTCGCAGAGGAACTGGCGCGTATGAGCGAAGCCGCGCAGGCTGCTTCAGTTCAACCAGAGGTTCACAGGCAGGGAACACCTTCACATAAAATAGGTTCTACAGTCGAGGGAGAACACCTTCGAGTCTCGCCTGGCAGCTCATTGCCGGAAGGTATTGCCGCCGTTCTTGAACGCCGCCTGGGAAGATTAAGTAGCGAGTGCCAGACGCTATTAGGAAAAGCAGCAGTTCTGGGTGGCTCATTCGAGTTCGGTCAGCTACTTTTCATGGCCAATGAACACCCGGAGGACATGATCCTCGATCTACTTGAAGAGGCCTTGCGGGCTGGATTGCTCATGGAGGAAGGCACCGGCTCACGCATTATCTACCATTTCTGGCACCCATTGATTGTGAGCCATTTGTATGAGCGTCTCTCTGCGGCAAGGTGCGCGCAACTCCACAGGCGTGCAGCAAGTGCGCTATTGCGGGCTCACCAGGGGCACGAGGGAGAAATCGCTGCGGCCATCACCTATCATCTCAGCAAAGGCGGCGCTGACCCCACCGAGGTAGCCCACTACGCCGAACTCGCTGGAAACCAGGCCTATTCGCTCTCTGCTTTCGCGGAAGCAGAACAGTACTACATCCAGGCCATACAAACAATTACCCACGGTAAATTGCCTCTCAAAGAAGGTGACTTTGAAGCTGTACTTCATAAAGCGGACATAACAGCACCGCTACACGTGGCTCGCTTATTGGAACGTGTCTGTGAATGTATTGAAGTTCAGGGCAATTATGAAGGTGCCCGGCGGACCTATGAGTGCATCCTTGTGTTGCGCAACCAACAACGAACATTTGCATCAGAGGATGAATGGATGCGGGAAGCTCAGATACAGGCTTTGATATGGAGAGAGATTGGGCGTACGTGGACCGCTAACGGCTTCTTTGACCAGGCTTACGTGTGTTATCAACGTGGGAAACAGGCTATGCTTGAAGCAGGTGTCACCTCTGGCGCAGCCTGGGCCTGTGTTCATCTTGAGCTTGGCAGTATACGCAGCCTGCAAGGCAACTACGATGAGTCAACCCGTATTGCTCTGGAGGCCCTTGAGATGCTCGAGCAGGCAATGCAAGAGCGGAATGAAGAAAGCGGGTACCCCCCAGTGGGCCATCCGGTAGGCCACAAGAGAGAAGAGCAGCCAGGTAAACTGTACGAACTCTCCAAACTCAACGAGCGCAATGTGCACAATAGGGACAACTACAATAGTTTTCAAACACGCACGGAACGAGCTATCTTAGGAGCTCCTTTAGAAGTTGGGCGGGCGCATGAACTGCTCGGAGTCATCGCGGCAAATATCGGTCAATTTGCTGAAGCGCTGCAACAATTGCACGAAGCGCTGGCAATTTTCGAACAGCATGACCTCGCCACGGCTCTGGCACAGGTCTATAGCAACCTGGGAGCAGTTCACGCTGTGAAGTCAGAAAACAGTATGGCCTTGACATACATGCAGCGTTCACTCGAGTTAGCTGAACGCCTGGGAAATCAGCCGAATATCGCCATTGTCACAGGCAACCTCGGCGAGATGGCAACTCGCTCTGGTAAATTACGAGAGGCAGAAGAGTGGTTCAGGCGCAGCCTGGCGATGGCGGAACGCATTAATGAGGCAGACCAGATAAGCTGGTGCAACACCGCTCTGGCGGTAACGCTCCAGGATCAGGGCGATTTGATGGGAGCAGCGGAATGTATTCGTCGCTCCCTCAGCATCGCACGCTCCATGAAGAGTACGCGCAATATCGGCGGCGCTCTCATTGCCCTGGCGAACTTGCGCATTATGCAGGCGATCATCGCCGGCAAGCTGCACCACGAGGGCACAAACGCTGAAAACGTTTCTTCTTCAACAGTGCTATGTACGCGGCTTCTTATGCGTGCGATGTCAACCCTACAGCGAGCAGTGGTGGTCGAGGGGCTGGAAACCGAACTGGTTGTAGAAGGACAGTTGATCCTGGCAAGTATCTACTTTTTGCTTGGTGATATGGAGAGGGCAAAACAAGAGACGGTGCACACTATGGAGGAAGCAGAGCGGTATGAGCTCACCAGGATGCTAGCTCGCTCGTACCGCTTACTCGGAAGGATACTGGCCGTGTGTGGAGAATATACACAGGCGAACGCCTACTTTGATCGGGCGCTCCAAATATTTCGCGAGTGTGAATTTCGTCTCGATTACGCTCGCGCCTTGCATGGCTATGGCGTTACTTTGATCGAGCGCCGTGCTCCAGGAGATGTGCAATTCGGCAAGGGTCTGGCTTATCTCCACCAGGCACGCGATATTTTCGCCGATTGTCATGCCAATATCGACCTGGAGTGGGTCGAACACGTCCTGGCTAACTACAGGTCCGAGACGGTAAGGGCATGATTCAATGCAGAAAACGCATTCAACAGTAGAATAGAGAGGTCTATCTTGTCAGACAACGTTACGGAATTGACAACATTACAGCAAGCAGCAAAGACACGTTGGGATATTCAAGCAGCCATTACCGACATGTTTGCAGCCGAAGATGAAGGACTGCGAGCCGCGTTGACATCAGCCAAACAGGCTGGTTTACCAGAAATCCAGATTTCGCCGATCCAGGGCAAGTTTCTGCAACTGCTGGCGGCGACTTGCAATGCGCATAAAATACTGGAAATTGGCGCCCTGGCCGGGTATAGCGGCATCTGGCTTGCGCGCGCCCTACCCGCCGGTGGCCGCCTCATCTCCCTGGAGGTGAACCCCGATCATGCCAAAGTGGTGCGAGACTCCTTCGCGAGGGCCGGTGTCGGCGACCGTAGTGAAGTGCGCGTTGGGAAAGCGCTTGACCTTCTGCCAGCGCTAGAAAGTGAGGCGCCCTTCGATCTTGTTTTTATCGACGCCGACAAGCCTCCCTATGCTCAGTACCTGGACTGGGCTCTACGGCTGAGCCGGCCCGGCAGCATTATTGTGGCTGACAACTGTATACGCTCGGGCAAAGCATTCAAACAGCCAGAAGATGAAGGGCTGGCCGGTATTGCCGAATTTAATAAACATATAGCAAGCGACTCGCGCCTCGTCTCCCTTCTGCTGCCCATGGACGACGACTATACGGATGGTTTCGCCATCGCGGTAGTAAAGCAGCAATGATGACAGCAGATATCGTCTTTTCGCAGGAGAGCTGTGCTGCATGAAAATCAAGAGCGACTTCCATAGCCATGTCTCTCACAGCTCCGCTCACCAGGTGGTTGAGGCAGCACGTGAGAAAGGGCTGCGCGTTCTCGGCCTCTCGGAACATATTTTTGAGATGGGCGAAGCACGCCACACGCTGGAACATCTGCCGCTCGAAGGGCCGCTGCTCACCTTTCCTGGCTATATCGAGGCAGTACACGCTGCGGCACATCTTCCAGGCATTGATGTGCGGCTGGGAATGGAAGTTGATTTTATCCCTGCAAAGAACGATGTCATCCAGGGATACCTGCAGGGCTTTCCCTGGGATTTTCTGATTGGCTCTGTGCATGAAATCGATGGAGCGCAGTTCGAGAGCGAGAAGAAATGGGACCGGGCAGAGGGAGAAAGATCCTGGCTGCGTTACTTCGAGCTCTTGAGGCAAGCTGTTAGCAGTGGCTACTTTAGCCTGGTAAGCCATCCGGTTCGTATGCGCCGCAAAAACCCCTATCTCCCGCCGCTCCTGGACGAGGAACTTGAACGTCTCGCGGCTGAAGCAGCACGCTGTGACGTTGCCTTGGAGATAAATGGCTATGACGTCCTGAGTTATCCCGGCCTGGTGCGCCGCCTTGCGCGTGCCTGCGCTCTAAACGCAACGCCTGTGAGCGTGGGATCAGATGCACATTTTCCAAGGGAGGTCGCACAGGCCCATACACAGAGTGAAGCCATTCTTCAAGAGGCTGGTATAACGAAGGTGAGAATCTGGAAGAACCGCGTGGCAGAGGAGTACCAGTTGTAGTGCTTATCCCCGATGAACCTCCCTCCTGGTCGATCGCATTGTGACACCATCCTGGCATGCGCGGAGAGGAAAATATTATAGCGCTTTGAAGCGTGGCAAATGAATATCGTCGTTGACCGCATCAAAAACGACCGTGACCGGCAGATCTACACGTAGTTCGGCAGGGTCAGTTTCCACGATATTGCTCATCATGCGCGGTCCCTCTTCTAACTGTACAACTGCGACGTTGTACGGGGTATCCCGCACAAATTCAGGAGATTTGTTCTGGTATATGATGGTATAGGAATAGATTACACCGCGCCCAGAAGCTTGAACCCAACGTATGCTGCTAGAACCGCAGTGCATACAATACAAACGCGGATAGAACTGGTGTTGCTGGCACTGGTCGCAATACTGTAACAGCAGTTTGCCCTGCCTGCACCCATCCCAGAACGTGCGATTTTCATCTGTCACTATAGGCAAGGGTTTAGGCCGGGAATCAGCTGCCATGGTCATCCGTTCTCCTCGCTACTGTACCGTTTTTCAGAGTATACTGCATTTTCCACGCAGAAACAAGAAAAAAGCATCACTTGCCTTGCTCATTACCAGGAAGCTATAATGGTGCAGCCGAGGTAAAACGTGAGCGGGACTATTCTCCCTAAAAGAGAGCCTGGTGCGCACGCGCTCAATTGGTAACTACAAAGCGTAAGCAAAGGAGCACAGAGCATATGTCCTCATATAACGGGCGCGTTGCCATTGTCGGCGTCGCCGAATCGGATTACGGTCGAGTTCCCAATATGACCGAGATGCAACTTCACGCACAGGCGATATGGCGTGCGCTCGATGATAGCGGCCTCCGTAAAAACGATATAGACGCCGTCTTTTGTAGTTCACATTCCCTGGGCATGCCTACCGTCATGCTGTGTGAATATTTGCAGATGTTTCCACGCTACACTGATACCACGTCGATCGGTGGATCCTCATTCGAGGCACACCTCAACCACGCCGTAGCGGCGATCCGCGCGGGTAAGTGCGATGTAGCGCTGATCACGTACGCCAGTACCCAGCTTTCGAGCAGTGGAAGGATGATAGGCACGGGCGCGCGTCCCGCGACCATTCCCGAAGATACGTACGAGGCGCCCTATGGTAATACGCTGGTTGGAGCATATGCTATGGCTGCACACCGTCACATGTATCAGTATGGCACTACCTCGGAACAACTGGCTGAAATCGCGGTCGTAACGCGCCGCCATGCCATGCTCAATCCACTTGCTATGTACCGTGAGCCAATAACGGTTCAGGATGTGCTTAACTCGCGCATGATTGCCGATCCACTCCACCTGCTCGACTGTTGCATTGTAAGCGACGGCGGAGGAGCAGTACTTGTGACGACTGAAGAACGAGCGCGGGATCTGAAGCAGAAACCCATCTTTGTGCTGGGGAGCAGCGAAAGTCACACCCATGCACACATCTCGCAGATGCCGGATATGACAGTTACCGCCGCAGTCGTCACCGGGCCACGCGCTTTTGGTGAGGCCGCTATCATACCTACCGAGGTAGACATGGCGATGCTCTATGACTCGTTTACCATTACAGCGCTCCTGTTGCTCGAAGACTTGGGATTTTGCAAGAAAGACTTTCTATGTCAAGTCCTAAAAGCCTATCAATAGAAATTGAGAAGGAAAGCAATGAAGCCGGAGAAACGACCGATCCCTTCAAGCGAGCATGAGCAAGTGTACCATGCCGCGGTGCGCTGTCAAGCCGCTTCGCTTTCCTTGACAGCACGCCGCTTGCATGGTCTGAAGAACGCATGCTCAGTTGAAGGCAAAAAAACAGGCGGTTTTGCCTCTCAAAGAAAAGTGCTTCTAAGCCGCTTTGGGCGCATGCAGATGTCTGGCCTTCTCAAAGGTCGTGCGATCATAGGGCTCATGGGATTGGAGCATGGCGAAAATGATCCGTGCCCAAATATTGGAGAGGGCACGAACGGCGACGCTATGACTTTTCCCTTCTGCACGTTTGCGCTCATAATAGGCCAAGGCCCACTCTTCTTGCAACGTGCGAGGCCTCGCAAATTGATGCAACGCATTCCGCAAAGGCTTAATACACCCCAATCGCCGGTGGGGCTTCGAAGAGTTTCCGCTCTGAAACAGGACTGGGGAGGTGCCGCCGAGGGCCTGCAAACTGGCAGCCGTCTCATAGCGAGCAGGATCGTCTCCGATTTCAGCGAGCAGGCGAGGAGCCAGGCGCTTGCCAGCTCCGGGCAAGCGGCTTCAGACCCCGTTGTCTTCATGGCTCAAAAAAAGCTGCTCGATCTCCTTCTCATAGGCAGCGATTTGCTCTCTCAGGGGCAAGAGCTGAACAATCAAGGCTACCGCCAGACGCGATTTTGTCCGGGTGATGACCGCATCAGCTCGCAGGCTGGGCTGATGCAGTTGCGCGAAGAGCTTGGGGGCCACTTTCGAGGCCGTGGTGTGGCCAGCAGACTTGAGGACCTGGCGGATCTGCTCAACCGAAGCGGTCTGTGCTGCTTCCAAGGTAGGATAGGTTTGCAGAAACAGCAGAGCAGAGCGCTGCTGCAACTTGGCAAAGAGGTCCAAGGCGACGGGATAATAGGCTTTCAGGCAGGCCGTCAGCTGATTGACCAGGCGGGTTTGCATCTGAATCAGGCTATCCTCATCACGCGTAAGCCCCTTGAGTTCGGCGATCTTTTCACTTTCGGGCGTGAGTCGGTGCAAATCCGCGAAATCGGCTCGCCCAGTCTTGGCCAGCAAATAGGCATCGATAGCATCGGTCTTCGAGCCAGAGGCAGAGCGCTTCCGGTCAACCGTGCGTGGATTGACGGGATACACCGGCCACCCCTGTTCCAGCAAGAACGCAAGAAGCAAGCCGTGGTTGGTCTCAATAATGCAGGCCATCTGTTCCTTGTCCTGGCCATTCAGCGCGCTCGAAAGCCAGGCATCCAGCTTGTCAAGTCCTTCTGGGGTATGGGGAACACGGATCGAACCGAGCTTTCGCCCAGCTTCGTCAAGAACCAGTCCCTCATGCTTTTGGTCTGCCCAATCGATACCAGCAGAGAACATGGAAAGACTCCTTCTGTGCTCACAAC
>MNIY01000127.1 GCA_001919995.1 Ktedonobacter sp. 13_1_20CM_4_53_11 | reverse complement strand
GAAGATGGGTACGTGCGAACTTATTTCCCCAATTTCTTTTGACGTTCCATATCGCGGAGTTCGACGCGGCGGATCTTGCCTGAAATCGTCTTGGGCAAGCTCTCCACGAACTCGATCTCACGAGGATACTTGTAGGGAGCCGTGACACGTTTGACATGCTCCTGGAGTTCGCTTGCCAGTTCAGAGGAGGCAGTATAGCCCGGTGCCAGGATAACAAAAGCCTTGACGACCTCACCGCGCATTTCATCGGGACTGGCAATCACCGCCGACTCGGCAACGGCGGGGTGCTCTTTCAATGCACTTTCCACCTCGAAGGGGCCGATACGGTAGCCTGCGCTGATAATCACATCATCTGCTCGTCCGACAAACCAGAAGTAGCCATCCTCGTCCTTGTAGGCACGATCCCCGGTGATGTACCAATCGCCACGAATACAGGCTTGCGTTGCCTCCGGGTTGCGCCAGTATTCTTTAAACATCCACGTTGGGCGCCGTGGCTTTATCTTTACCGCGATATCACCTTCCTTGTTCGGAGGAAGCTCGCTGCCGTCGTGGTCGATCACGCTCACCTCGAAACCTGGCGACGGCTTGCCCATCGAGCCAGGCTTCACCTCCAAGGGCGGAAAGTTGGCACAAAGTAGCACCGTTTCGGTCTGGCCGTAGCCATCGCGAATAGTCATCCCTGTGTTTTGTTGCCACGTTCTTATTACCTCTGGATTGAGTGGCTCTCCCGCACCAACACAGTGCCGCAGCGCCTTGGGGGGATTGTCTTTCAGATAGGCCAGGGGTTCATCTAATACGAGCATACGGTAGGCAGTTGGAGGGGCGCAGAGCGTGGTGATGGGATACTTGCGCAGCATCTCAAGTGTTTCAATCGGGTCGAACTTGCCACGCGCGTCCTGCATAAACATAGCAGCACCCATGACCCATGGTCCAAAGAGGTTGCTCCAGGCAGCCTTTGCCCAGCCCATTTCGGATAAATTCCAATGCAAATCATCCTCATGCAGATCAAGCCAGTATTTGCCCGTGATAGTATGGCCGATAGGATAGCTGGCGTGGGTGTGCAGCACCATCTTGGGATAGCCGACCGTGCCGGAGGTGAAATAGACCAGGCAAGAATCATCGCTACGGGTTTTGGGTCCAGTAAATTCTGGCGATGCCTCATCGACGACCTGGTGATAGCTCGTCCATCCCTCGCGCCCGGCAACATCCGCGTCAGGCTGAACCAGTACCGTCACTTTGATCGTAGGGCACTCGTTGCGCACCTGATCAAATTTGGCCGCACCCTCGCTGTCCGTGATGAATCCTGTAGCCTCAGAAACCTCTGCACGGAATTGGATGTCATGGGGTGTCAGCAGAGTGGTACAGGGAATGGGAATAGCTCCAATCTTCATTAGACCTAGCACACCTTCCCACCATTCAGGGATACGCGGCAACATTACGAGGATGCAGTCACCCTTCTTGATGCCGAGGGTAGCGAAGGCGTTGGCGGCGCGGCTGGAACGTTCCGCAAAGTGTGCAAAGGTAAGTCCTTTCTCTTCGCCGTGCTCTCCTATCCACAGCATTGCAGGCTTGTGCGGGTCGGCAGCCCACTTGCCGATCACATCAATGGCAAAGTTGAAATATTCGGGAACATCAAGATGGAAACTTTGTCGTTCAGCCTCATAATTCGTCATATTTGGGGTCTTGGACACTGCCATATGCAAAACTCCTTCCAAGGTAGGACGCATAAGATACACAACGGCGTTGTTTGGCTACGTTCTTTCTGTATCATACCATGAAAGTGCGATCAGTGCAGCCACAGCGATAATTCATGCTGTACTACCGCGCACCACCCATCCAACTGGGAAGGCTCAATACCTTTGAACACTTGTTTTAATGAGGCATTGAGTTACTTCCACAAGTGCTTTATACTTCCTTCAGGAGTCGTGCAGATGAAAACGAAAGTGACGAGACCATCCTCAAAAATCATTACTGGCGGGAGGGGCTCGTTGACCTGAAAAGCTATGCCAATCAATGGTGGCGGTCACTCTAAGGCGACCAGTTGCTGAACCTCCCTACCGATGTCTGGCAACAACAGCTGGCTTCCATCTGTGAACTTGGTTGTCAAATGGAAGTCTGCGTGGATCAGGAAGGTCAGGAGTATCTTTGGTATCCTTCAGAGGAGGACGAATTCAAATGTACCCTGAGCAAGGAAACCACATTTGAGCAGTGGATAGAAAACTGGGCAACAAACTTGTAACAAATTGCTGATTCTCTTGAATGCTCCTTGTCAGTCGGTTCGGTCTGATAAGGAGCTTATTTGTGTTCAGCAAGACTTCACGAGGGTAACTCTATCCTTTGGCAGTAGCCATATCCAGTTGCGCTCCTAATGCGGCGCGCAGCAATGGCCGGGCTCGATAGAAGCGGTTTTTTACCGTCGACGTAGGTATATTGAGGACTTGTCCAATCTCAGGGAAATCCAGGTTACCGACGCAGCGGTGCCAGACGACCAGGCGGTATTGGATGGGTATGGCTTCGATTACCCGGTAAACACACTGCCGTAACTCCCGTCGCTCTGTCAATTCTTCTGGCTGGGGACTCGTATCTGGGAGATCCGCCAAATCTGTTGTCTCGCCCTGGGCATTGTCTCTCGGCTCTAACTCGGAAAAATACGTCGGACGTCTGTGACGCAGGAGATCTATGCAGCGATTACGCGCAACGGTAAAGAGCCATGGCCTGATTTCTGCCCGCAGATGCAGCGTGACCAGGGAAAGGTAGAGTTGGAGCAAGACCTGTTGCAAGACATCCCACGCTTCGTGATACTCTCCCACATAGCGGTAAATCATCTGAAAAAGCGCTGTCTCATACCGATGCACCAGGGTTTCGAATGCTTCATGATCACCGGCCAGTGCTTGTTGTACTAGGACGCTATCGGCAACCTCCGAGTGGGCGCTGGTTTTCCTTGTAGGTTTCTGCGTTTGCATGGCTTCACTCCTTGATAGCCATCGGCTTGTAGGAATGACTCGAAGCACGGAACGGCCTCATTCGCTTCGACTCTCTGGTTCTAAGTGTACTGGCATATCGACAAAGGTGCATCCCCAGAATGAGCTATTTTGGATGTGTTCACGTTGGTAGGATCACGAGTTTGTCGAGCAGCGTATTCGTGTAGGTATACTACCCGAGTCGCCTGCTCTACAGTGCTCAACAATAGTGTGTTTAAGGGATGTGTTTTGCTCGCCTAGTGGGTACAATGGAACGTGAAATGATGATTGTTTCCTGCCGGACACACCATGCATTTCAGCAGGCTTTGAGAACCCGACATCTTCTCAGGTCGAACCGCCGGCTTCGTACCGCTTCCCTGCTGGTTGAAAGAATTTGCGGAGGATTTCATGAACCATATCGATTACAAAGAAGCCCTTCAAGTGTTACGTCGAGCCGGGTTGACCACGCCTCAAATTGATCGACTATGTGGTTTTTGTCGAAAATATACTGCAAGTGAGCTGGATCGTGCTGCTATAGATCGGCGTCACCTGGAGTTTGTACGGTGGCTAGTGACAAATCATAGGCTCTCGGACCAGATAGATGCGGATAGGCATGCCTGCGGGTAGCAAAGCAGCCGTACATCCACCGCCCTGGCACCGATTGAACCGATCTTGCATACACGCTGCTTCCCACACAGCTGACCCCCACTTTCATCTGTGATAGCGTAAATGCACTAGAGAAACCGACCACTTTGTCTGCTTCGCTACTCACGCAGCGTCCCAAATTAGTGCGTTCTGAGGATGTATTTTTGGCTGGAGGCAAGTACTCTTAAGACAGAAGTTCATGTTTCTCAGTCTGGAAGATGTACTGGAGGTGTATACTCGTCCCTACGATCCGCGTTTTCCACAGATCTGCATGGACGAAAGTGCCAAACAGCTTCTCCGAGAGAAACAGGAGAGTCAGCCTATGCAACCAGGACAGTCTGAACGCTTTGATTACCCGTTTGAATCCGCAGGAATGTGCAAGCTGTATCTTGCCTGTGAACCGTTGGCGGGGCGGCGACAAGTGAAAGTTACCAAGCATCGGACCACGAGAAGAACTAGATCGCGAGGTGCAAGCTTGGCAACGCCGTCGCAATGAGGAATCCATCACGGTCAATTGGCGCTTGACCATCGCGGACGCGCGCATCAAGCTCAAGCGGCTCTATCCCTCTCTTGAACCACGAAAGCGCTCCTCGAAGACGAACAATGGTGCAATGACAGCTTGACAGAGCAGTAAACTCTGCTTCTCTTCAAGAACAACCGAGGAGTTTTTTCATGAACCAGCTGAACCCGTGCAAATGGCGCCACTTTGAAACCGAGATCATTCTCTCGTGTGTCCGTTGGTACCTGCGTTATTCGCTCAGCTCTCGCGACCTCGAAGAAATGATGAGGGAACGGGGACTCGATGTGGATCATACGACCAGGTATCGCTGGGTTCAGCGCTATGCCCCCGAACTGGAGAAGCGATGCCGACCTCATTTGAAAGCCTTCACTGACTCCTGGAAAGTGGATGAGACCTCCATCAAAGTCCGAAAAACCTGGATGTACCACTATCGTGCTGTCGACTCGCAAGGCAACACCTTGGAGTTTCTCTTGAGTGCGAGGCGCGATGCCCAGGCCGCCAAACGCTTCTTCGTCAAAGCGCTGCACGCCACTGCTTGTTCGGCTCCTCAAGCTTGTCCAGTCGAGGAGCAGGGGCCCAGTCGACTGGACCGGCTGACCCCACCACATCAGCTTCTCACATCATTCATGTCGAGAAGAATGCGGCCTCTCCCAAAGCTATGGTCGAGCTCAAAGCCGCCTCGACGATATCAACCAGCTCTTCGCCGCGCCAGAGCTCAATCTTTCCTCGTCCACGGGGAGGTAACCGATCATGAATCGCGTGATACAATGGATTCTCTGGTTTCTCGTTTTTGCCCTCACACAGGGGCTGCTGCTTGTTTTGCTTGCCTGGCTCGTGCCAGGCATCCAGGTCCACAGCTTCGCAGCTGCCGTCCTTGGCGGCGTGATCATCACACTGGTGTTGGGACTGGCTTGGAGGCTCATCTACTGGAGTGCAGCGCGGCTTCATCCAATCCTCTTCCCCCTGCTGACCTTCTTCCTGACAGGAATCGTGATCATTCTGGCGGTGAATCTCGTGGATCTTCTGTATCCGGGTGCCCTGGAAATCTCAGGGCTTTGGGATGCGATCCTGGTAGCGCTGGTAGTGACGCTGGGCATGACTTTCCTTGGCGCGCTCTTCTCGCTCCAGGATGATCGAGGCTACGACTGGTTTGTCACCCAGCCGCTCAGCCGCCGGTATAACCAAACGCCTCATGCTGCACAAGCAGGCATCCTCTTTCTGGAAATTGATGGGCTTGCGGAACCTGTCCTGCGCTCAGCTATGGACCAGGGCTGGATGCCGACACTCAAGCGATGGTTGGAAGGAGGAACCCATCAGATCAAAGGCTGGGAACCCGATCTTTCTTCGCAAACCTCCGCCAGTCAGGCGGGCATTCTGCTGGGGAACAACGCAGAGATTCCCGCTTTCCGCTGGTACGATAAGCAGCAGCAGAAGCTCATGGTCTCCAGTAAAGTAGCAACCGCGCGTGCACTCGAGCAACAGTTGTCAAACGGGCACGGATTACTGACCCCCGATGGGGGCAGCCGCTGGAATGTCTTCTCAGGGGACGCCCCGGATTGCCTGGGCACGTACAGCAAAATGGGCGCTCGCACCAGCAGGGGACAGCAAAGCTATTTCCTCTACTTCTCCAATCCCTATAGTGTTGCGCGCACCTTCGGCCTGTTCATCGTCGATATTGTGCGCGAGCGCTATCAGGCATGGCAACAACGCCGCCAGGATGTCCAACCGCGCATCCACCGCACCTTCAAATATGCCCTTGTGCGCGCCGGTACGACCGTCTTTTTACAGGAAGCCAGCCTCTTCATGTTGCTCGCAGACATGTTGCGGGGGATGCCTGCTGTCTATACGACGCTCTTTGCCTATGACGAGGTGGCGCATCACTCAGGCATCATGCGGCCAGATGCGTTCAAAGTGCTCAAGAAACTCGATCATCTGTTTGCACAGCTCGAACGCGCCTCACAGAGGGCGCCCCGTCCCTATCACCTGGTCGTCCTCTCTGATCATGGTCAAAGTCAAGGCGCAACCTTCACCCAACGGTATGGCCAGTCGTTGGGGCAACTGGTGGAACAGCTCGTCGCACAGAGCACCTTGCGCGTCGCGGGTGCTCTGGATCCCGATGAAGGCTGGGATAGTCTCAGTACCGCCCTGACCGAAGCGCTGCGCAAGGACAGTCGGACGATGCGGCTCGTCAGACGTGCCCTTCGAGGGCAGATGCATGATGGACAGGTAGCACTTTCCCCGCAGGGCGAGGCCACGGAAGAGCAGATCAGCCAGAAGCTGAGCGGGAGCCAGGTGCTCGTCCTGGCTTCAGGGAATCTCGGGTTGATCTCTTTCACGGATGACCCAGCGCGTCTGACCTATGAGCAATTGAGCCACCGTTTTCCTGGGTTGCTCTTAGGGTTGAGCCAGCACGAAGGCATCAGTTTTCTGCTCGTGCATTCCGAAACCGAAGGAGGACTGGTGCTTGGTGCAAAAGGCATCTACTACCTGGAACAGGGCTATGCGGTTGGGGAGAATCCGCTGGCTCCCTTTGGCTCCAGTGCGGCAGCCCATTTGAAGCGGACCGATGGCTTTTCAAACGCCCCTGACATCTTGGTGATGAGTCTCTATCGCCCGGAAACCGGGGAAGTAGCCGCATTCGAGGAGCTGGTTGGGTGCCACGGCGGGCTGGGCGGTCCGCAGACGCACCCATTCGTCCTGTACCCGGTGGTGCTTCCCATGGATCCAGGGCCCATCGTGGGGGCTGCTGCGCTGCACACCCAACTCAAAACCTGGGTCAGGACATCCTCGAAGCAATCAAAGCTGCCCTGACGCTTGGCCGCGCTATATGGTATTGAATAAGTGAAAGGACGTAGACATATGGCACTGATCCTCTATCCTGATGGGACAAGCAAGGAAGTTCATCCTGCCAACGGTGATCATTTCGAGTATGAAGAATTGACAGAGATTGTCGAGGGAACGATTGAGATGATCCCTCTGCCTGATGGGCGCATCATGACACTGACTGCGGAAGGCAGACCTGATGTGGAAGCTGGAATTGCTGGGCTCCCTCGCAATGAGCAAGCTAGCGTATTAGCTGGTTTCCCCTCCAATGAGGGTCCTCTCGCCGCGCTGCGAGGGCTGGGAGTTACCCCGCCCTCTTCCTATGTTGGACCTCTCGAGCTAGCATATATCCCTGGTACGGTGCTCGTCTCGACCAAGCAGGAAGTATCGTGGACGGAGACCGAGGAGTAATTGACGCCTGTCTGCTTGTCTGCTCTCCGAAGCACATCGTCTTGTGCTCCAGGGAGCCGATATGAACCTAGCCGGGGCAATCACCACGACGACCAGGCGGCACCGTTGTTTTTGTGGGAGTGGTTAGATAGGAAGTGATGAGCTATCATGGGGGTCATGATTCAAGAACCAAGGACGCACGCTTGACGTGTCTGTGAAAGGACACCTATCGTCAAAAACGGACCCAATCGGTGTGGGAATGAAGAGGACCATGGCAAGGACTGTGGTACCTCTCGCGTTCTCACGCCAAAGCCAGTGTATTGAGCAAGTGAGCACCAGACGACGTGCTCGAATTGGATGACATCTGGAGTTGTGTGCAGAAGAACGAGCACAAACGGTGGATGTGGGCAGCAATGTGCCGCCGAACCCGCCACATCGTCGCCTTTGCCCTTGGAGACCGAAGCCCGCGCGACCCGTATTCGGTTCTGGCAAGCCATCCCGCATGACTACAAACACTGCCACACCTTCGGTGATTGTTGGCATGTCTCCCACCACGTGTTCCCGCCAGCACAGGCCTCCAGGACGCTGTCCATCAAGAGCCTCTTCTAGTTCATTGATGAGACTAAATCTGAGTCAGCTTTTCTCCATCTTGCTGCAATCCTGTTGTAGCTGGCGAGCTCGTGCCATTCCATCAGTGGATGGAATGAAGTTCTCACTCGCCTTCAGCTTTGAGCGAACAGCATAGCTCAGTAGATTCATGCGATAAAACATCCGTTGCGACGAACGCAAAACATAAGACATCTGCCTCTAGTATACTATCGATGGAGCGAAAGCACATCGTCAATGCACGTTATTTTTCAGATATACGTTGCCTTCTACAATGTCTGACCACTAGTGCAAACGCACTGTGCCACCCAAGTAGTGTTTTTGCCCTATTGACACTATCCGCAGGTGCCAAAAAATAGCGCATTCTGAAGATATATTCCTGATTCCTGCAAGCTATAATTAGGAGCAGAGATTAACGTGCTTTCCGTCAGGAAAAGTGACACTGTGAATGTCCAGCATGCTATTGACAGCGAAGCTGGTTTGCCTGTCTCTGAAGGCTGTGGCTTATGCGGCAACGAATTCACGGGCGAGATAAACTGGGTGCAAATCGCTTTCAGCGCAGATGCAACAGTTGAGGAGTATAGTATCACGGGTGAAGAACGTCTGCTTGTGGCGATGGCAATGGAAGAGCATGAAAAGGCTGACAGGTTTTCGGACGCGTCGCCAACGTCCCGCGAAACTGCCGTCAACATGATACTTTTTAGCTTAAACGAACGGTGAGAAACCCGTCAGGTCTTGGACCTGGCACAACCAATGGGAGTAAGGAATGAAACAACAAGTTGCCTTGACGCGTCAAGCCCTCAAGACGCCGCGGGCTGCAGCGGTCGCAGGGATCATCTTTTCCGTGTTGTTCACGGCCAGTATCGTGCTCATCCGACTCGCCCTTCCCGAGGAATTGAGCGGGACGAATACCGCCGCATGGCTCCAGGGGAACACAGCTACGGTTTCGCTGGCGCTGACGCTGGTGCCTTTTGCTGGCATCGCATTTCTGTGGTTCATGGGTGTGGTGCGTGATCGCCTTGGAACATTGGAAGACCAATTCTTTTCGACCGTGTTCTTTGGCAGCGGATTACTGTTTCTGGCGATGATATTTGCCTCCGCTGCGGTCGCAGGCGGTATCCTTGCCAGCTACGCCATCGCAGCGGACACGTTGACGAAGAGCGGCGTCATTATCTTTGGGCGTGCGATTATGTACACGATCACCAACGTGTATGCCATTCGCATGGCGGGCGTGTTCATGATATCGTTGGGCACCATTTGGATTCGTACTCGCGTGATGCCGCGCTTGTTTGTGTTCCTCACCTACGCCTTGGCGTTGCTGCTGCTGGTGAGCAGCAACCTCACGCTCTGGTTGATCCTGGTCTTTCCGGCATGGGTGTTTGTGATCAGCATGTTCATCTTGATCATAAGTCTGCGTGGTGAGCAAGCTGAAGCCAAAGGCGTGATTGGCTCTCACGAATCATCATGAACGGGGTCGAACCCAATGTGCCTCATGAAGCGCTCACAGATGGCATTGCCTTGCGGAGCGCGAGAGGGTGTTTTGAGGATCTCTATGGCACCGGTTGTAGCCACACGAGCGAACCAAGGCCCAAATTTGCTCTCGTTATCACACACAAATGAGGAACTTCGGTGCTTGCCCATAGGGAGTCGCTTCTCGAAGCTGCTGCGCCACCCAGGCGTCGGTAGGGGATCGTGTTGTGCCAACATGCATCACTCGTCGGGATCTTCCGCTCGATCATGAAAAAGGCAAAGAGCGGGCGAAAGAAGAGATCGGTTATCTGCAAGAAGTCACAAGCCCAGACGTCTTGGGCATGGTTGTGCAGGAACGTCGCCCAATTTTGCCCTCTTGGTCGTGGTGCGCGAACTCGTCTCATGTATTTCTGAATGGTGCGCTTGCAGACATGAATACCAAGTTGAAGTCAATCCTCGCGAATCCGCTCAGCTCCCCAGAGTCGATTCTTCGTTGCCATTTCCCTGATCAAGGCAATAGTCTCTGGAGATATCCTCGGTTGTGTAGCACGGGCCTTTGACTGGTGTTTCCCAAATAAACGAAATGCTTCTCGATGGCAAACGCAGCAGAGTCGTCTTCCTGGACAAGCAATAGAGCTTGCTTCCATACCCGAACCGCCCCAGCCAAGAGCACGAGAAAGATGCGATCTCTATTCGTACATAACAGATGTGCCAAGTAGCCAGTACAGCCTGCTGGCCCAAGAGCATCAGATCGAAGCCATCTGTTGTCCCACCATCACACCAGAAGCCTGGGCAGTTTCCCCGCTTAGGTCACTGCCTCCGTCCAATATGGTCCCAACAGGCAAGTGTTGGCCGTGTATCTGCACCAGGGGCAATTGCTTCCCACGGCTCGCACCTGTGAGGCTCTCGCCGCGATCTGTGGGTGCCAGATCGCGGAAGCGACCAGGCTTCCGTGGAACAAACTGGCCGCCGAGCGGCTGGCTCCGACGGTTGAGCGCATTGCCGAGCTGATTGGAGCCAGTCGGCTCCAGCATGGAGATGAGACTGGCATCCGCGTGTATGGGATGCTTCATTGGTTGCATGTGAACTGTACTCGCTTCCTGACCCATCTGGCGTGGCATGCCTCGCGAGGCATGCACGATCGACTGGCCAGCTATGATGGCTATGACTGTGCTCACAGTATCCGTGGAGCCCACCTGGTGCGCGATTGTGCGGCAGTCGCCGAGCCGGAGCATCAGTAGTGGGCCGTGGAGATACAGGACTTCTTGCTCGATCTGCATGACGCATGCCACGAGTGGCGTCTGCTCCACCTGCCCTCGGTTCCCGCCATGGAGCGCGACGAATGGGCCGCGCGCTACTTCGAGATTGTGGCGGCTGGCTATGCGGCTCAACCGCCGCCACCCGCCTCTTCCGCAGGATCGCACAAGGGTAGGCGCAAGCAAAGTAAGGCCAAGAATCTGCTGGATACGCTGCTCGGGCGCGCCGAGCAAGTGCTGGCTTTGCTCGACGACCTGCGCATTCCTTTCACGAACAACCTCGACGATGCACAAGCAAGGACACCCCATGCTCTCTGCTCTGACGGCTGTCTTCCATGGTCAACCTTTACCACTCGCTTGGGCACCTGAGTAGTTACTCGCATTCGTCAACAGAGTCTGAGATGCGAGGTTTTTTACCCCTCACCGTGGCAAGCTATCGATCACGTAGATGGCATGCCGAAAGGCGTCGGTGGATACGTGCAGATCACCAGCGAAGGGATGATTGATCAGCACGATCATCCAGAGGCTCGTGGCGATCAGGCCAGTCAGCAGGGCCGTCAATGCTGCGTGGAGCTGGACGTTCTTCATGTGTAAGACCAGGCAGAAGCAGATCGTCACCACTCCCCCAAACAGCAGCCCGAACCAAAGGACCTCGGGCAAGGCTGCCACATTGGATTGAAGACGTATGGCCCTTTGGGCACTCAGGTTGTCCAAACTGTCCGTGGTATGGGGGTCCACTTGGCCTGGGGGGAGGCTTCGGTAGATGCTCCACATGGTGTTGATCGCGGCTAGGGCGCCCCTACTCTCCTCGCGCTCCAGCGTGCCTTCGTCTATTGTTCTCCATTCATCATTGATCACAAACTGGGCATAGGCACGAAGCTGGTCGTGGACCTGGCCGCGCGCCGGTTCAGGAAACGAGGAGGTATCATAGACGACCGTAATCAGAGCCGCGGCTTCTTGTGACACAGCACTTTCGGCTGCAAGGTGCTGTTCCAAGACGATGATGACCGTAAACGCGAGCAGCACTGCGTAGATGACCCCCACCGTAGCGAAAATGAAACCAGCTACCTCATTGTGCTTCTCATCCGTTGGCGCTGTCGTTCGGCGACGCAGCAGCACTGTCCCGGCCCAAGCCAACCCTACTGAACCGCCGACAATGAGAATAAAGAGAAGCCAAGCCGGTATGGCGTCGAGAAATGCATCCATTATAATGTGCCTCCTGAGCTGTTCCTAATGTTAACATTAGTATCCATCATATAGCACCCGGATTTTGTCAAAGGGCACGGAGAAATCTTCCAAGAACCGCAGCACGCCGGCCTGCGCCTGCTGGAACGCTCATTCATCAGACACAAGAGCGTTGGTTGTGTTGCAAAAACTCTGAGAGGAACCCGTGGGAGGGGGTTCGCCGTTCTTGTTGGGCTTAGGCTGCCTCTCCAAAGAGGCGGACGATGAAGGTGACCTGCCCAGTGATATCTCCTTTGTTCACCCCGAGTATCTGTCCCTTGCGGTACGGCTTTCCCCTTCGCCATACACGTCTTCTGCTGACCGCCCAGGAAGCACGACCTGTTCCCCTACGCGGCACACAATCATGTTCATCACCTCGTAGCCCTGTAACATTCGCCCTGCCGTTTCCCCAATCAGCGTGGCTGATGATTTCAGGCGGGAAGCGAAAGCCTTTGACATTGGGAGCAGTGATGTGGTTTTCATGCCATCAGTAAGCCAGAGATTTCGCTTTTCGGCAGGTTGACAATACCTCCGGAAGAAAGCCGAATAAGCACGTCAGGAGCACCAGAATTCTCCTTCTGCCCCCACGGCTCTGAGAGCGATATCGGCCTCCGCGATGTGCTGATAAATGCGGATGTCCCGCCGGAAAGGCCACCAATCGTACAGCAAAAGTTCGGCCGGTTGCCACATTGCTACCCAGCCGGCGATCAAAAAGCCTTCCGCTGGAATCGCTAATAACGCCAGAAGTATATTATTCGCTCCCAACTTAGCTACCAGGGTAAACATACCCGCCAGCACCAAACAAATCGCCAGAACAGTCAGTCCGACCCACAGCGAAGCGATCCCTTGGTGACGTAGAGCAACCAGCGCCTTTTGGTTCTCCTCAATTTTGAATTGGCAGTACAGCTTCATCTTTTGCCTGGTTCTCTCCAGCAGGCCTTCGGTGATTTGTTCTCGTGGAAGTTCAATTCTCACCTTGAGCTTCTCACGGAACTTCTCTCGAAGTGAATAGGTATTGATTTCACGGTATAGATAGTCCATCTCCGAAACATACCTGTCCGAACCGGGTTCTGGATCCGCAAAAAGGTCTTGTATGCCGTTAAGATGTATCGTTATTTCGCGCAACTGTTCCTTACTCATGCTCATACCCCCGAGCAAATCATTGGCTCCTCCTGAATCTCCCTGACTTTGATCTCCCTCGAACTGTGGCTTCGTTGAATTTCATCGGTTGGAAGGGATGCCCGATTCCACTGGATCGCATTCGCCAATCGCTGCCACTCTGTCTACAGAGTACCTGCTCCTCGACGAAAAAACACCCTCAGAACACACTAATTTGTAGGCTTCTACAGCGGGCAGGCACTCCACCTGGGTGGGATGGAGCAATGTGTTTGCACTAGTCCTTGTCGGCGTGACCGGTTGGTTCTGGACAGTTCTGAGAGTCGTGCTCGACATCTCATTATCTACCAGAAGCGCGTATACCAATGGCAATCGCTTCTCTGGATGCAGCGGGACGTAGAGCAATACCTGTTGCTCTTCATTGAGAGAGGATCTGGAGCTGACAAATAGTGCACACTCAAAGAGAGGATGGCATGCTAGCAGTAAATACGTGGTGAATCCGCAGGAGAGTTTGCAGGGGCTGCGTTCGAACTTGTAGAAGAACTTGTTGGGGCGGCGAATACTCGAAGCTTCATTGTGCTCATCACCCGGCGGCTAACCAGAGGTTGGCATCTCTTGTGCAAGAGCCCCGCTGCTTTCAGCATTCCGATAACTATTGCTTATTGACTCACTGACAGTGGTCGTGTTAGTTACCCAAGGAATGTGCCATGGGAAACTATCGCCCAAGCACCAGTTTGTTTGAACTGGCAATATACCGGATCAGAATCCTGGGTATCCTGGACAAGCTATGGTCCGATTATTGCCGCGGCATGACGATCGAGTACCAAAACGATCTACATCTTGGTTCGATGTCGGTCCTGACCGACCGAAAGGAAGCTCAGGGATGATTTTGAGGTGGATGTGAAAATCGTAATAACTGAGAACGGTTCCCAGATTCTGATTGTATTTGCGGATCACGGTATACATGGCCTGCTCCTTTCTCGTCCACATAGTGATTGTTCAATAGTTAC
>MNIY01000012.1 GCA_001919995.1 Ktedonobacter sp. 13_1_20CM_4_53_11 | reverse complement strand
TCATGGTATGCTGGTCATAGTGTCGCTGTACGTTGTTTTGCACAGGTATCCTCAGTTGTCCGGAGTTCTCAACGGATTACCGGTAATGGCCGCCATCTTGCTTAATCACATGGTTTTTGGATTAGTCGTTGCGCTCGTCTACTCGACCTAGCAATAGCAGCGTATTTAACCAATGGTGCTCATTTGCAATAAAAAATTCGTCAGCCTGAGGGTGCGCGCGCTTCAGCGTATCTTTCCTTCTCAGAAAGAAAAGGATAGAGATATTCAAGACTTCGAATATCTCTATCCTACTCGTTACCACAACAAAACGACTTGAGAGACTATGGCCGCCGAACCGTTGCAGTCGATTCCTGCGGACGGAACCAGGTTCCCGGTTTCCAGGGCAAGCCTAACGCAGGCAACAACCAACGATCAAAGCCGATCCATCCGCATACTCTCCACGAGAAGCACAGGAATAATCCAAACATGCCTAGAATAGGATTAACACTGACCGTACCAGCCAGGAGGTAGTTCAGGTTCATCAACACCCCGAAACCTGCCGCTATACCCGTCAGTATGCCTAAAAGGATCCCTAATCCCACCGCAAATTCTCCCCAGGTCACCAGGAAAGAGAAAAATCCGGCGTTGGGAAGCACGATGTGCTGTAAAAACCATGCATACCATCCTTGGACCGCTGGATTCGCGCCAGAACTTTTGGCTAACGCACCAGCGGCAAATCCTGCCAGTGCTTTTCCGCTTGTTCCCCAGGCGGGAGAAATAATCTTTTCCCACCCGGCAAGAAGCCACTCGGCACCAACGTACATTCGAACGACGAACCACAGTACAGAAGAGCCTTCTGAACCAAAGAAAAACTTCGAGATCGCAGGTTCGGGAAACGGCTCAGTCGAAGAAACAGCCTTTAAAGCGGGTCGCTCCTGAGCATATTGAACGAAAGCTAAGATCAGTGCAAGGATAAATAGGATGAGCAAAGCCCAACCCCAATAGTCATCAGCTTTTACACCAACAACATTCCAGATGAGATGAACAATTGTCCAGAGCCCTGCAACAACAGCAATAAGCATACCCAATCGGAAAGTTCCATTCCGTTGATTGAACATAAATCTCTTTCTCCTTTCCATATGCTCGGGGAATACTTCACCCCGAGCAACTACATCATGCTGGATTACGGTGGTCGTCAGAAAACTTTAAATCATTTGCTATCACAACTGAGTCACCATTGAGGGAGAGGCTCAGCGTTACTGACGACCGCTACGAGAAGCATCACTTCTTTCCAGCACTCTTAGTATGGAACTCCAAAATCACAGCCGAGTCACAGCAGGACTGCGTTTATCACAAATACGTCACGATTGGCGAGGCCACGAACGAGTATATGTATCGTTTCAGTCCGGAAGCACGAGAAGCGTTTGAAGCCTATCTCAAGAAACGTATGCACATGCCTCGCTTTGCTAACGCCCGCAGCGTGCGTAATGCGATAGACCGGGTGCGCTTGCGCCAGGCCAACCGCCTCTTTGCCAAAGGAGGGAAAATCTCGAAGACAGATCTGATGACCATTGAGGCCGAGGATATACTGGCCAGCCGCGTATTCTCTGAGGAGATGTCAGACGACGAGCCACAACGCGACAGCACAACGGAAGATCAGCCCTCGTGACTCCGCTATGTGACATCTGCCCCCTTCGAAGCGTAATCATCCTATACAGGAAAACGCGAATGTAACGATTTGCATCGGTCGAAGGGTGCTGGAACATGTTGATTCGTTGCTCTGCCAGGGGGCAGGTTAAAACCACGCTCAAAATAGTGGTTGGATGCTGCCTGGTGCTGGCTTTTGCTTTTTTGTCCTCGCCTCTTCAAGCATCCGCATATACCACAACCCGTACACTCACGGCTACAAGTAGCCCGACGTTGCAAGTGGATGTAGGGTTTGAAGGATCCTTTAAGAGAGGGTACTGGACTCCTGTATTTGTTGGGGTGAGCAACGGTGATAGCGATTTCGCCGGTACGCTTTCCGTGAGTACGTTTTCAGGACCGCTGCACTTGACGACAATAGCCATCCTTTCGCCATGGAGTTTTCAGCAGCCAGTGGAGATCCCGAAGGGGGCGAAGAAACAGTACACCATCTATGCCCCTTACTTCCTCGGCAATTTTTCACCCACGGGCGTCGTAGCATCCCTAATTGATGCGCGCGGCAAGTTGGTAGCTACCCAGACCTCGACGAGTAGTTATGAAGTGAAGCCGGATGATCTCTTTATCGGGTTACTCGCAGATGTGGATGCAAATTTTGATCCATTGCGCAGCGTTTCCCTGCCGAACCAGTCCGGTTCTCCCACTACCTCCACCCTTGATGCGACGACCATGCCCACCCAGGCTTCGGCACTGGAGAACTTTGATGTCATCGTACTGGATGATTTTAATAGCAGTAGGCTGAGTCACGCCCAAATTGCCGCGCTGCGGACATGGGTCAACCAGGGAGGGGTATTGATTGAAGTTGGCGGGCAAAATTGGCAGCGTACCCTGGGCACGCTCCCGCCAGAGATGTTGCCGGTGGTGGTGAATGGTACCCACGTACTACCTGCCGGAACCCATCTTTTGCCCACCGCTGGCCCTGTGATACAAACTGCCGGACAGTCCGCTCTCTCCGACACCCTCAAAGATCCAGTAGTAGCCAGTACAGCAAGACTGCGCCAGCAAAACGGGTTTTTCAACAGCGAGACCTTATTGTCGTCCGGTACGACGCCGCTTATTGTGCGGTCACAAGAGGGCCAGGGCGTTATTTGTTATCTTGCCTTTGATCCCACGAGCACACCCTTGCTGAACTGGCAGAATACGGGTGCGCTCTGGAAGACCGTGCTGCTCCAGGCCATGGGCAATACATTTATGCTATCCAATGCTGTCCCCACCTCTAGTAGCGGGCCGGGGCAGATTTTGACGCGAGGTGGAGTGATCAGCATGATAGCTCCAGCGATGCTATGGGGCCCCTGGATCCTCGCTTTCCTCCTGATCAGCTATCTCTTGATCCTTGGACCGGTACGTTATTACATTGTGAGGAGGTTGAAACGGCCTCGTTGGGGATGGCCTATTATTTTAAGCAGTATTGTCGTTTTTTCACCCCTCGCGTATGGTCTTGCCTTCTACCAGAGAGGCGCCGCGCTCACCGATAATAGCGTCTCTCTCATCCAGATTGACCAGGGAGGGTTAACTGCCCACGTTACGACGTACATGGGCATATACGTGCCTGGCCAGGGAGATTATACGTTGCATATTCCCGGTGAGAGCCTCGCTCAGCCGATCGATAATCAGTTTCTAGACAACAAGAGTCTCGTTCTGGCCGGTGATGACCTCTCGGCGAGCGTGCAAGCTGCGGTGGGAGGGACGGATATGAAACTGCCAGACCTTGGCCCCTGGACATTTCATCCGCTTGTGTTTGAGCAGGATCGCCAACTACAGGGCAATCTCGTCTCTCATTTGAGTTTGCGCAGTGGTCACGTGGTGGGAACGGTTAGCAATACGCTGAACACCTCCCTCAGCGATGTCTATATCCTGCTCACACACACATTTGTGAGCGTGGGAGACCTTGCATCCGGAGAGACGCGGCAGGTTGATTTCCCCTTACATACAACGTCAAGCCACCCTGCTACGTCCCTGGCCGATCAGATTGCTGCAAATGGCGGGCTGACGACCCCCTATGTTCCATACGCGCACAACGATCAGCCGCGGACCGCTTTCCAGAGTCACATGGCGCTGCTGTCAGCCCTCGAAGGCGCCGGCTATTCCGCATCTCCCTGCGGTGGATCTTGTAACACACACGCGATAACGAGTCGGGGTATGATCTATCTCACAGGTGGGAAGGTTCCCAATCCCAATCTCGTCGATATGCCCGATCCATTGCTGGTGGCGGGCGCACCAGCTACCTTGATCGGCTGGGCGAATCAGCCAGCTGTGTCGGGAGTGGATGAAGTGACCATCAACGGCAATCACCCCTCGGGCCAGCACGAAAACTTTCTACACATGCCGCTCAACATTGATATTTCTGGTAGTGGAAACATTCCACCCGGCATTATTGGGAGCCACCTGGTCGATATCCAGAGTTACGACGCGCAGGCAATCCTGCCCGGCATCTACACCATGAATACCGGTAGTTTGACCTTCGCATTTTCAATGCCCACCGGCTCCAACCAGCAAGTCAAGGGTTTGACCGTTACAGTGCCGGACCTGCTTGCCAGCGCTGCCGGGCCGTCTACGAATGTCAGCCGCCTGGGCGCCAGCCTGTATAACTGGCAGACGGGCGTATGGGATTCCATACCGCTGCAGAAAAATAGCTTTACTACCGGGAACGTGGGGGCCTACATCGATCATAGCGGGCGGGTACTGCTGCAGGTCACAAACCAGCATAGCGCTATGGGGAAACTCTTCTTTGGCACGCCATTAGTGGCAACTACATGATTGTCCAGCCCACCGCGGCCAGTTGTGATCCATCGGCGATGGTTGCGAAGACCTTTGGCTTACCACCTGGCACAGAACCGACGAGCAGCGAATGTGTTTCTATAACGCTCTGGAATCCATTGACCTGCAGCACGTACATGCTCATGTCCCGCGAGATATTGGACCACGGCTCCTGCGAACGGTAGTTCACGAAACTATACTGTATTGTGCTGGTTTTGATTAGCTGTGTCAGGTTGGAACCATCTATGTTCATTTCCCACAGGCCGTTATGGCTGGTATCAGTTACCAATGGTGAGTTCCCGATGATAAATAAGAGCCTGTTGTGATCGATAGCACGCACTGCTACAGCATCGTAGGCCTCGCTGTGATAGATAGTGTGCTTTGGACCGCCCGCAATGGATTGGATGGCTATGTGACTTGGGCCGTTACAGGTGCCATCCCGGCAGTTCCCATCAGTGGTAAAGAGGGAAGAGCCATCTTCGCTGCTGTCAAAATCGCCGTACTCCTGGAAGAGGACCGTCAACATGTTGCTCAAATGTTGCCGCGCACCCTTTTTGATATCCAGCAGGTAGAGATGAGAATAGACCGTGTCGATCGCGCTATCGCTGATGTAAATGTGGGTCACGTCGAACCAGGTGCGCAGGAGAAGGCTGACCTGTGAGGGAGTAGTAAGCTCCGTTTGTAATACTCCCGTGAGCATATCCAGTAAATAGACGACTCCCTGCTCGTTCACAGTGTTGTAGTAAACCAGGTAATGCTGATCAGGAGACCATTGTACCTGTTGAATACCGAACCCCGGCGCGCACAAGAGCGTTTGGAGGCCCTGGCCATCCATGCGCAGCAACTGGAGTCGCGTCTGCCTGTTGGTACTCCCGGTTGTGGTGACAAAGAGCAGCCACTGGCCATCAGCGGAGACCTGCGCTTCATAGATATGGGCACGGTCTACCGTAAGCAACTCAGTTTTACGTCCCGTCTGAGTGTCGTAACGGATCAATTTGCCGTGGGTTGGTGAATCGTATGTGCCCTGGTTGAGGGTATAGACGATGTTCTGGTGCTGGCCAAGTGCGAGGGGAGCAGTGATCATCGCCCGCGCGCCCTTGAGAGGGCAATCCGTCTGAGTGGGCGGCATGGCCATCGTCGTGGGAGCAACGGTGGGTGTGACCATTCTATGCCCGGGGGGCATGATGCTTGCCGTGGGGGTTGTTCTTCTCGTAACAGGTGGTGTGGTTATACTGCAGGATGCGAGCAAGAGGATCAAGCAGGAGCCTACCAGGGAGAGCAACCGGCGGTTACATTGGGCAAAGTACATACGATTCTCCACGGTGGTGTTCCAAGAGATAAAGATTTCGTAGCATTAGTATTATACCAGTAACGTTCCAGAGCGTCTTGTGCAGCTTATTGTCTCTATTGATCTTGCAATTTACTTGCAACCATGCTACTATTGCTATCATAGAAATATTGTGTACCCACAATTACTCGGAGGACACAAGCAATCATTACGAACGAACATGAACTGATTGCCAGAAGCCTCAGCCAGTTTCGGCGGGCCAACCTGCGCGATTTCGTCCTGGGTATCATGCAAACCTTCGAGGACTTTGACTATTCGCTGCCTCAAATGGCCGTACTGCTTTTGCTTGATGAAGAGGGTGAGCTCAGCATCAAACAGGCTGCTCAACTGCTGGGACGTTCGATATCGGCTACCAGCCGCCTGCTCGACCAGCTAGTCGTGCGAGGCATGATCAGCCGGCGCGAGGACGAGCGCGACCGGCGGGCAAAGCGCGTGGCAATTACCGAGCAAGGGCGGGCATTTATCATGACACTCGAACAACGGCGCGCGGACGTACAGATAGCCGTGATGGAGTACCTCTCGGCCGAAGAGCAAGCGGAAGTGACCCGGGCTATGGTACTGCTTGCCGAGGCCGGGCAGAGAAGGAGAATGTAGTATGAGTCTCCAGCATCAACAACAGGAGCGCAGTGAACACCTCGAAGATACCGCATTTGTCTTACCCTTCAGCGCTCTTGACCGAGATTTGCTCGCGCTGGCGGGCGGTAAAGGCGCCAACCTGGGCGAGATGGCCAGAGCGGGATTCCCTGTGCCACCGGGCTTCTGCGTTACTACAGCTGCCTATGAACTCGCTGCCGCAGGCGCTGATCTTGAGGAGACGCTGACCGCGCTGGCCGGGACATCCGCCGGTGACAGCTCGCGGCTCGCGGCTCTGGCGCAGGCCGCCCGTGACAGCATATTGAGGTCCCCCATTCCGCCAGAGATCGCTGAATCCATTTGCGCAGCGTACCAGTCCCTGGGGAATGGCGAGACGCTTGCTGTATCCGTGCGTTCTTCAGCCACCGCCGAGGATCTGCCCTACGCGAGCTTCGCGGGCCAGCAGGAGACGTATCTCAACATCATCGGTAGCGAGGCTGTGCTCGATGCCGTCCGGCGCTGCTGGGCCTCACTATGGACCGACCGCGCTGTGAGCTATCGCGCTACCCAGGGCATCGATCACCGCACGGTACAGCTCGCGGTGGTGGTGCAGCGCATGGTGGAGGCTGCGGTTGCGGGTGTCCTCTTCACCGCTAACCCGCTCACCGGCAGGCGTCGTCAGGCGGTCATCGATGCCAATCCGGGTCTGGGCGAGGCGGTTGTCTCCGGTGCCACCAACCCCGATCACTTCGTCGTCACGACCGCTACCGGCGAGATCGTTGAACGGCGTCTGGGCGATAAGCGTGTGATCATCAAGGGAAGCCCGGGCGGCGGCACGGTGCGGACTGAAAGCCTCGACGGAGGCGACTCAGCCTGTCTCTCCGATGACCAGGTCCGTGCTCTAGTGGAACTAGGAGCGCGCGTCGAGGCCCATTATGCGGCGCCGCAGGACATTGAGTGGGCCATTGATCCTTCGGGACAGGTCTGGCTCTTGCAAACGCGACCGATTACGACCCTCTTCCCCTTGCCTGCCACCGCACCAACAACGGATGATGCACTACGCGTCTACTTTTCGTTCAACGTCGTTCAGGGGGTCTATCGACCGTTCACCCCCATGGGGGGCTCCGCCTTCCCTCTCTTCGCCTCCGCTCTGGCAGGGGCCTTTGGCCTGACTCCTCGCGATCCCTTGAGCGGCCCCGCTGGCCTGGTTGCCGAGGCGGCCTCCCGTCTCTTCCTCGATGTGACCGCTCCCCTGCGCAGTTCATTTGGGCGTAAAATCCTGATAGGAGCAGCACGGGTCGGAGAGACGCTCTCTGCCGGACTCTTTGAGCAGCTTACCACTGATCCACGCCTCTCCCTCGTCCCTACGCGCCGCTGGCCGGTTGTGCGCGCTTTCGGCTCGGTCATAGCGCGCACCCGTGCCCCGCTCTACCTGCTCCAGGCGCTGTTCTGGCCTTCAGCAGCAGTAGCGCGCGTGGAACGCTTGAGAGCAGGGCTGCAGGAGTTCGACGTGGCAGTGGCAAAAGCTGGCGCTGCCGGCTCTATCGAGCGCTTGACTGCCCTTGAGCAGCTCCTTCTTGACTGGATGCCGCGTATCCTCGGCAGGCTGGCCCCGGTCCTCGTGTGCGGGCTGACGGCCTATGGTCTTGCCGGCAGACTCCTGGATGGTCTTGCCACTCCTGATGAGCTACAGAGCGTGCTGCGCGGACTCCCGCACAATCCTACCACAGAAATGGATCTCGCACTCTGGGA
>MNIY01000133.1 GCA_001919995.1 Ktedonobacter sp. 13_1_20CM_4_53_11 | reverse complement strand
GAATGAGCACCTGGCGGGCTGTGATGCCCCCGTGGTTGTCGGATGTTCCAACAACAGTAACTGCCTTGCCAGTCTGTAGATTTGCCGCAGTAGCGGTACTATCCGTCCTGATCTGTGTAGAGGAGGTCAGTTGCACTGTGTAATCCGCTCCGTTTGTATCGTTTACCGTCAGCGTGTTTCCGTTAAGTTGCCCAACAGTGCCAACAAGATTCTGGCCGCTCGTTGTACCACCCTGTCCACCTGTAAAGTTGCCCTGCCCGTTTCCCCCATTTGGTCTTTGACGGGGGGTACATGATCGAATGCTTCCCGCCGACGACCTTGGAGTAAACGTTGAAGTCGACGAATTCCTGACGGTAACCTGTACTGCCGAGTAGGTGTTATCGGAGTTCTTAACGGCTCTTACCGCTACATTCATTCCTTCTTGCAGCCCGGCAGGCGTCAAGGTAGTCTCGCGCAGGAAGATAGTATTGTTTGTATACGTTGCATGGATTTGCGCACCCCGCGGGCTAGCAATTAGCAGGGTCGTGCCGTTGATATTCTGGATAGTACCAGTAGCCTGGGTAAAGCAACTGGTCGCAGTTGTAGTGGCTGTAGACGTGGTTACAGCAGCAGCGCTGGAACTCCCGCAGGCAGCGACGAATGTGGAAAATAGTAAGAGAATTGTCCCGGCCAGAAGCTGGCCGAGTATTTGCTTGACGCGCATAACGCTAGTGCTCCTCTTCATGTTGCATGCTTGAAGTCGCTTGATGAGACATCATTGTGTGACATAAACAATGGGGATAAATGAATTAGAGATTCATCCAGGCGATACCTCTGCTCATAGCATTTTCACCGGTATGATACCGATTGGCGATAGTGTAGCACGGGGGATATAAAGCCTGTGTTAAATTTCAGGGGGGAATGACAAGAATTTGCAAAAAAATTGTAAGGAAAGCTTCAAGTTACAGAGGCAACACAACGATGAAGGTACTGCCCCTGCCTGGTACGCTCTCAACCTGCACGTGGCCATCGTGCTGCTGCACAATGGCGGCGACAATGGAGAGCCCAAGTCCCGCACCTCCCTTGTGACGAGCGCGTGAGCAATCGACGCGGTAGAAACGCTCAAATATATGGGCCTGCTTATCTGCATCAATGCCAATGCCTGTGTCTGCGACGGTCACAACCGCTTGCTCTTCTTTCTGGTCGAGGGTCACCACGACTTCCCCGCCGGGATGGTTGTAATACAATCCATTTTCGACCAGGTTGCTAAATGCACGGGCGAGCAGTTGTCCATTCCCATGCACCATCACTTCTGCCCTGTCGATGAGCCGCAGCGTCACTTGCCGCGTATCAGCCTGCTGCTTAAGATCACAGAGAACTTCCTCCAGTACAGGAGCTAAGGCCACTTCACTGCGCACCGGCGGCTGTTCGCTTGTAGCCAGGATGAGCAGGTCAGCTATCAATCGCTCAAGTCGGGTGAGCGCGCGTTCCTGGGTAGCAACCATTGCGCGATGGTCATCCAGCGTGGCGTCTTTGTCTGCCGTTACTACTTCCAGGTTGGTGCGTAATGAAGCCAGGGGAGTACGCAGTTCGTGAGCAACATCGGCAACAAAACGGTTCTGTTGCTCGAAGGTCCGTCCCAGGCGTTCAAGCATGGCATCAAAGGTATCTGCCAGCTCCTTGATCTCATCTTTGGGACCTTCCAGTGCCAGGCGTGTATCGAGGGTGTTTGCGCTGATTTGCCTGGCTGCTGTGCTGACTCGTCGTACTGGACGCAGCGCTATACCCGCGAACCAGTATGCTCCTGCCCCTCCCAGTACCGCGACCAGTCCCAGGCCAACCAACGAGATGTTTCTCAGTTCGAAAATGAGGGCAAGCTCGAGTGGATTCGACGGCCTTGCAGAGAGACAGACAAATGGTATGACGGAAAAACAAGCGGGCTGGGTGCGATGCTGGATGGCCACGGGGGGAGGGATTTTATCCCTGATGATCCTATGAAAGGAACTGAAGGCTACTGAATTAATGAAAAGCAACAGGCCAAAGCTTAAAACCAGCACCAGTGCACCGGCCCAGAGCGCCAGCCGCAGCCGCAGTGGCAGACGCCGCTTCTTCCATGACCGGATATGTTGCAATTGGGGCATTTTCATCGGGTTTCCTCCAGGTTTTTAGCTGTGCCCAAACGATATCCATGACCAATGCATGTTTCTATGTAGCGCGGTGTTTCCGCCATATCTTCCAATTTTCGCCGCAACGAATTGATATGCACGCGCACGGTATTCGTGAGTGGATTTGCCTGCATATCCCACACGTGCTCCAGCAACGCTTCCTGGCTCACGACTTCTCCCTGGTGGCGCATCAGATATTCCAGGATGCTAAACTCTTTCCCTGTCAATTCCAGGCGACGATTGCCCAACCAGGCAACTCGCCCCAGTGGGTCCAGTTTCAAATCCTTGACCTGTAGCATAGGTGTTCGCGCTCGCATATCTCGCCGTAGAAGCGCCCGGATGCGAGCGAGTAGTTCGGCAAAGTGGAAGGGCTTGACCAGGTAGTCGTCGGCGCCGAGATCAAGGCCGACAACACGTTCATCGGGTCCGCTGCGAGCGGTGAGCATGAGGATAAGTAACGCAGGATGAGTGGCGCGAACGCGGTGGCAGACCTCTAACCCGTCCATTTCTGGAAGGTTGAGGTCAAGGATCAGGAGGTCATATTCATTGGCGTTGGCTAGCTCCCATCCCTGCAGCCCATCGTAGGCAACATCTACGGCATAGCCCTGGTGGCGCAGGCCTCTGGCCAGTCCATCTGCCAGGTCAGGCTCATCTTCGATAACTATTAGTCTCATGAATCCTTTCGCCTCTGCTCATTTTGTTTTTTCTCAGTCTATCATTGTGTCCTTATTTTTGCCAGGTATCATAGACTTCTCTAATTTTGTATGGCATACTTATGTTGTCATACTCTGGTATAGTCATGTGCTGGCATACCTGAAGAGGTGAGAAAGTAGCCCAAATTTAGAACATAAATAGAGGGAAAAACGTGATATAATTGGGGTCATGTTAATGACCGGTGGAGAGAGGACATAACGCTATTATGGCAATGTTTGAAAGCTTATCAAAACGTCTTGAAGGGGTATTTACCAATCTAAGTGGCAAAGGCAAACTGACTGAAGCTGATGTCAATGAGGCAATGCGCGAGGTTCGCCTTGCGCTCCTCGAAGCGGACGTTAATCTTAAAGTAGTACGCCAATTTGTTGAGCGGGTCAGGGCGAAGGCCGTTGGGGCCGATGTACTTGGGAGCCTCTCTCCCGCGCAGCAGGTGCTGGCAATCGTCAATGAAGAATTGGTGGAGATGCTGGGAGGCGAAGATGGACAGAACAAACTCGACCTGGGTGGGACACCGCCAAATGTGATTATGCTGGTTGGCTTGCAAGGTTCGGGTAAAACGACCACTGCCGCGAAGCTTGCTAACTACCTGCGGAAGCAGGGGCAGCGACCGCTTATGGTGGCCGCCGACATGTACCGTCCCGCGGCAGTGCACCAGCTTCAGACGCTGGGTAAGCAGCTTTCTATTCCAGTGTACGCGGAGCCGATGGGAGCAAATCCCGTTGATATCACTGAGCATTCTCTCAATTATGCTCGCGAGCAGGCTGCCTCCGTGGTCATCCTTGACACGGCGGGCCGTTTGAATATCGACGAACGTATGATGCAAGAAGTCACCGCTATACGCGCGAGGGTGCACCCTCGTGAAGTTTTACTGGTGGCGGACGCTATGACTGGTCAGGAAGCGGTCCACGTGGCCGACGACTTCAATAAAGCTGTCTCGCTGACAGGAATGATCTTGACCAAGATGGAAGGTGATGCAAGAGGTGGGGCGGCACTCTCGATCCGCTCGGTAACGGGAGTACCGATCAAATTCATGGGCGTTGGCGAAAAAACCGATGCGCTGGAGCCATTCTACCCGGATCGCCTGGCCTCGCGTATACTTGGTATGGGCGATGTTCTCTCACTGATCGAACGGGCACAGGAAACCATCGACGAGGAAGAGGCCTTAAAGGCCCAGGCCAAATTGCAACAGGGTAAGTTTGACCTGGAAGATTTTCTGAGCGCGATGCGCCAACTCAAGCGAATGGGCCCTTTGCGGCAAGTGATGGAAATGATGCCAGGCTTCAACAAAATGGCATCGATGCCAGAGATGGAAGAAGCGCTGGAAGGCGACCAGATGAAACATATCGAAGCGATGGTGCTCTCCATGACCAAGGAGGAGAGGCGCAATCCTGAGATTCTCAATGGGAGCAGGCGCAAACGTATCGCCCGTGGAAGTGGTACGACAGTCCAGGATATCAATCAGTTGATCGAACAATTCGGCGAAATGCGCACCATGATTCGCCAGATGAGCACTGGCAAAGGCAAGTGGGCGCAACTCGCACGTCAAGCTGGTATGGGGGGTGTACCAGGAATGCAGGGAATGCCAGCTATGCCGAAACCACCTGGCGGGGGTGGTAAGAAAACCGGCAAGGCCGCACGTAAAGAAAAACGAAAGCAAAAAGCCAAAAGTGGAAGGAGATAATCCTCTTTATGCGCGACACACGTTCTGTCCATATACCACGATGGGTGACACAGGCAATGCTGGTGTTGCTCGTACTTGGCCTGATCGTTCTGACGAGCGCCTGCGGCGGCAATGCCCAGGTACGGCAACAGGCAAACCAGGATAAGACGCAACTTGATCAGCTGACGCAGCATGCGCTGGCGATCGGTGTTCCGGCAACACTACTCAGTCCTATTCTTAAGCAAGAACAACACTTGAGTAGCGCTGGCGCTCCCTTTTCCCCTTTGAATGACCAGCCAGTTAATGACTACTATTCAAATCAGGCAAACCAGTATGCGAAGCTTGTGGGTCAAACGCAGCAACTGATTACGACGACAACCGATCAGTACCAGCTGCAGGCCCAGAATGATATGCAGGTCTTTCAACAGGCGCTATCGCGAAGAAGTTCGCAACATATTGGTAATATTCAGCCCTTCTCTAATAGCTATAATAATTATCAATTGATGTTATCGTCGGCAAAGTACCCTAAAGATTTTGCCGTCGTCAGCCGGTATGCTCAAACAGAAATCAATACATTAGGCTTGATGGGATCAACCTATAGCAAGCTCACGACGTTTCAGAAAACGATCAACCAGATGAAGCAGGCGCGTATTGATGTCACTGCCATGCAGGCTCAATACCAGAACGACATGCAAGAATTCAACAGTGCGACGAAGTCAAGTGAATTTAACAAACTTGGCACGCTGATAGACGCACAATACCAGCAAGCAGTGGTGACCTCGATTGAAGCACTACCCTATGTCAGCGCTGCCAAACTGGGTGAGTTTAAATCGCAGATCAGCCTGCTCAAGAAATATGGTATGGACAGCAGCAACTATCAAAAGCTGTATAATGCTGACCAGGCGCAGATGAATAAGGCGAGGACCATTCAAGACTTTTTGGCCTTCTCTGCGCGCATCGATGCAGACATGGCTTCCATGCATGATGACCTGGTGCAAGGCGCATCTACCTACCTGATTGGAGAGCTAGATCGTGAAGCCAAGGCGTGGGGGCAGGCGCACCTCTATCATGATAAGTTCGATGGCAATAACTACATTCTTGATGCAGGATATACGACCGATGGCATTGGTTACTGGTTGAACAGGGAGCTTGGTTGGGCCTATACCCCCCAGGATTTCCAGTCTGTGGTGGATGATGAGAATAATGAGTTCTTCAACCTGAAAATGATGGAGGCAGATTATCACGATAAGACCCCGTATAACCAGCCTCATGCCACTGACAAGCAGTTGATCAATCATTACCATGTTTCCGGGACGGTCATAGTGGTTTCGATGGTTGAGCAGGCCATGCGCTTCTATCAGAACGGCAAACTGGTGAATTCCTTCTATGTCACGTTGGGACGCGTGGAGCGCCCAGTTTTGCCTGGTCACTGGACGGTGCAGGATCGCAAATCGCCAGACTTGTTCAAATCGTCTGACCCGCCGGGCTCTCCATACTGGTATCCGGATACGCCTATTCACTATGCGATTCTCTACCACTGGGGCGGCTTCTTCATACACGACGCCTGGTGGCGCGCGACCTTTGGTCCGGGTACGCAGTTCCCGCATGAGGACGCCGCCGGTACAGATTCATTTAACGGCAGCGGCAGCCATGGCTGTATCAATATGCAGGAAGACCAGGCTGGCTGGGTTTGGGACCATACCGACTGGAATACGCAAATTCTGGTCTATTAGGAATCAGGATCTTAATGGTCTAAAAAAAGGGATTGCCCTGAGCGCGATACCGTGTTCAGGGCAATCCCTTTTTCAGGTTATAAATTCAATCTATTACTCCTGTGGTAGTGTAGGCAGCAGGCCTGGTCGCACTACTGGCAACTGGCGATAGAGGTCGGCGCCAGTTATGTTGGTGCGCCAGCCTCTGGCATGTGCCAGGTCGAGCAGAAAGTCACGTTGTAGATCAATGCCAAGAGCCTGCCATGTCAGGCTGATGGCACGGCGGCCGAAAGCGATATCGTTGCGCGGCTCGATTCTACTTAGTTCTTCAAAGAAAAAACCACAGCTTGTGAAGCTGTACTGGTGATAGTATTGCGCCTCGAGCAGCAAGCGCGTGCGCTCTACCATTTGCGGATCCTCCGGCATGCGCTGTTCTTTACCGTACTGCGCCCAGAAGCTCTCAGGGGTTATCCAGCCGTTGCGTAGTTCAAGGTAGGCATTCCGTGCGGCCCACGGGTCGCTCAAGGTTTCGCCCGCGTACTGCTCAAACAGTTGATCACCACGTTCTGCCAGGTGATTCAGGGCTTTGCGCAACTCACCCTTCCAGGTACTGTCGCCCTCGGTACATTCGCAGCCAGTATCCCAGCGTGCTACTCCGTGTCCGCAACTCCAGGAACTGGGCACGCGCAGTTCAACTTCTTTCGTGGCCGGGTACATCTGCAGGTAGCGCTCCAGCGTACACACTTCAAACCCGTAGGCAGGCGCGCCTGAGTGGATCAGGTGAGTCATGAATTTATCGCGCCATGGTTTGTGATGGCCATAGAGTTCACCGTCTGTGGCGATGAGTATTAGCTGTTCTTCTCCAGCATCGCTCTTGCTTTTGGCAAGTTGCCCAGGCAGGTACGAGGCCGCGAAGAGATCGGCATTGCTGGTGGTATTCCAGTCAAAAGAGACCCCGCCGGACAGTGGAGCATTATAGAAGAAGACAGTGATGCTGCGGCCATTGGAGAGGCGCACAAGGTATGGCTCGCTGGGATCGATGGCGGTAGCGGCCTGCCAGGGAGCCAGAACTGTGTAGGTGACGCCATGCTGCGCCATGAGGTCCAGGCTTTCCATGTCTACAGCAGTTTCCGCAAGCCACATGCCGTGTGCATCGTGTCCATAGCGATGGCGAAAGTCTTGCAAACCCCACAGAATCTGCGTGTTTTTATCGCGGCTGTTTGCCAGGGGTAGAATGGTGTGGTTATAAGCCTGTGCGAGGGCATTGCCCACGCCATAGCGCATTCTATGCTGGTGGTCAGCAGCAATAATCTGTTTATAGACTTCGGGATGGGCAGCTTCTAGCCACGAGGCGAGCGTTGGCCCAAGATCGTAGCTGATCCAGGCAAAGTTGCCTGCTTCAGCGTTAGGGCGGTAACATTCATCGGTGATTTTCTCGTCGAAATTGGTGTAAGGCGTCGCTTCAGGCTCGATAGGTATGATGCCGGTGAAAGGGTCTTCGCGAGGAGGTTGATAAAAATGTCCATGCAGGCAGAGGTAGGATCTGCCTGTCTGCCTGCTTGAGGGTGAATCCTCGGTTTCGATTGTTTCTTTAATCATGTAATGGCCTTCCTGGTAAACAACAGAATCAGCACTGTCACTCCCAGACTTGAGGTAGAAATTCCCTTTTTCTAGTGTAACGAATGATGTTTACTACTTAAACGATGCCTACTACTTATATATACGTTTTAAAGATGAAAAAAGGAGTATGAAGGACAAGAGTCCTAAGACATTCGGGCGGGTATCCCTATACGATTCAGATATGTATGATGAGGAGAAAGGCGTAGGAAAGAATGGCTGGATGTAGGGGTGCAATTATGATTATTAACAAATTGTTTGGGGTCTGTAGGGGCGCAATTCATTGTGCCCTCGTCCCAGGCCGCTTCACGGGAACGGGGGCGCAATGAATTGCGCCCCTACAAGATTAAGGCGAAACTTAAGCACTCATTTCGCGCAGTGAACCACCATGGGCACTGAGTATGAATTCCTGGTAAGCCTCGTGCAATTTGGGGTAACGCAGCAGGAAGAAGCCAGCGTACTCTTGCGAAAGCGGGCGAGGCTGGCGCAACAGACGCATATTTACCTCTTTCAAGAGGTGATTCCCCTTTTTGCCATTGCAGTGTTTGCAGGAAGCTACGAGATTTTCCCACGTGCTGGTGCCACCCCGTGAGCGCGGGATAACGTGATCAAGCGTCAGGTCGCGGCTACGCTTGCCGCAATACTGACACGTTTCATCATCGCGCAGCAGGATGTTTGCACGAGACGGGTGAAGAGCTACACGGGGAACCCGTACATTGGCTAATAACTGCACAATAACGGGCCGTTCCAGCTCAAGACGTCGAGCTTCAATACTCTCTTCGATCAATGTACGAACACTCTCATCTACAAAAGTAACTTTCTGCTTGGAGAGCAACACGATGAGACGACGCTCAGGAATGACCGAGAGAGGCTGTAGCGAGGAATTCAATACAAGAACAGGCATGAATGGCTTCCTTTCCTCTCTGTCAGAGCCGATAATCACAACAGACAGCGAGGAAGAAGCGGAGACGCAGGGTGGGGGAAGGAACCGGAACGAGGTTATCCCCCTCAGCTTCTACTGCCGTCTGCGACGACTAGATGGATACGGATTTAAGCGCCTTGCACGTCCAGGTGAGCATGGCACAGCGGAACATTTGCTCCTTATTGGCTGGTCTAGAGATAGACCGCCGTAAGCAGGCATCAGATGACAACATCCTGCAGAAACAGTTGGGTGTATCTGATTTGTCCGCATTCCAAAACTCCTAAAACTTTCTTCTTTTACCTGTAAACGTTTTGTGACACTTCTCACTTGTGATACCCGTAACGAGTGAACATCAAGGAATTAAGTGTGCCATCC
>MNIY01000043.1:3389-9693 GCA_001919995.1 Ktedonobacter sp. 13_1_20CM_4_53_11 | reverse complement strand
ACAGTCGTCTCGGGACGTATAACCGTGATTACGATAGCCAACAATTGCGATCAAAATCTGTGTCGTGTGTGGGTTGGCGCGGCAGGCGGCGGCATATGGGAGACCGATAATGCTCTCGCGCCAGTACCCAACTGGCGCGCGTCTTCAAATGGCCTTGCTTCAAATGCCATTGGCTCGATTGCACTCAATCCCAATGACGCGAGCGGCGCTACGCTCTATGCTGGCACGGGAGAAGCCAACGGATCGAGTGATTCCGAGGCAGGCGTTGGCCTGTTCAAGTCTACCAACTTCGGTAAAAACTGGCGACTGCTACCCGGTAGTGTCGCTGCCGCGAAAGATCGCTCTATCGGCGCCATCGCTGTCGATCCAACTAATCCGAACCACATCTTTATCGGTACCGATGTCGCGCGGCACGGAGCATCATCGGTGAACGGCGGGCGCTTCACGCCTCCTGACGCGCCACAGGTTGGCCTGTACGAGTCCACGGATGGAGGCGCCACCTTCAAGCTGGTTTTCAGCAAGACGTCGGATCCCGTTAACCCCGGTTCGCCAAACGGCAGCGATTTCTTTAGAGGCGGCATCACCAGGATTGCCTTTTACACTAATGGACCCGGCGCGGCACGACAGCAGCTCTACTTCTCCATGTCCGACTATGGTCTCTTCCGCGAGAGCGCGAATGGAACATTTGAACAGGTTTTTGCCTCGGCCGGTGGTGGCGCCGTTGCAAATAGTGGTGGAGCGCGCACAGAATTCGCCCTCGCACCCGATGGCGGCAAGCTCCGCATCTACGTGGGAGATACTGATGGCAACACCGCTGACTTGTATCGTGTCGATGATGCAAATGTACCTGCGACCAGGCTGACAGACGGCAGCAAGAATGCTGGCTGGCTCAAACTCTCTAACTCAATCAAAGGGACGCCGGGCTTTGCAGCGTATAATTACTGCAACCCCCAGTGCTCGTATGATATGCCGATCGCCTCACCTCCAGGTCACCCTGACACCGTGTGGATCGGCGGGTCGATGCAGTACTCTGAAATCTTCACGGCCAATCCTCCCTCTAATGGGCGCGCGGTTCAGCGTTCGACCGACGCGGGAGTGAGCTTCACCGACATGACCGATGACATGCAGTCGCCGCCACAGGGTATGCACCCCGACCAGCACGCTATAGCTTTCGCACCCGGAAATCCCGACATCGCTTTCCTCGGCTCGGATGGCGGCCTCGTGCGCACAAGCGGCGGATTTAGCGATGCATCCGGCGGCTGCGCCAGCAGGGGACTGACAGGTGCAGATTTGACGGACTGCCAGAGCTGGTTAAAGGCGGTTCCAACGCAGATCTTCAGTCTGAACAGTGGATTGGCGACAGTGCAGTTCCAGAGTCTTGCGATCAATCCCCAGCATCCCAAAACCGACTTGATCGGCGGTTCACAGGATAATGGCACCTGGTCGTATAACCAGAAACCGACAAGCGCTGGCAGTAATTGGTTCGAGTCGGTCGGTGGCGATGGTGGTCAATCGCTGATCGATACAGGCAACCCGAACATTCGCATGCATACGTATTATGGACCAAACGGGGATGTCAATTTCAAAGGCAGCGATCCAACGGGATGGGATTTTATAGCCGATCCACTCGCTAACAGTAAAGAGTCGGCATCCTTCTATATTCCACTCATCGCGGCGCCCGGGGTGAGCGGCACGATGTTCACAGGGCTTGAGCATGTCTGGCGCACCAACGATAGCGGAGGGCCACGGGCTTACCTTGACCAGCACTGCAACGAGCTGACGGGCGATTTCAAGTCAACCTGCGGAGATTGGGTACCGCTGGGAAGTGATTCATTGACGAGCACCACCTTTGGCACTGACAAGGGTGGCCCTGGCAGTTACGTTGTAGCGCTCAGCCAGGCTCATAGCAACGAGAATATTCTCTGGGCGGCCACGCGTTTTGGGCGCCTGTTCATCTCGACGAACGCCGATGCTCCGGCGATCAGTGTGTCTTTCACCCGCATCGATACAGCCGCGCAGCCCAATCGCTTCATCAGCGGAATCGCCGTCGATCCTAAGAATCCCTATCACGCGTTCGTCTCATTCTCGGGATATAGCGCCTATACTCCTACGACGCCGGGTCATGTTTTCGATGTTACATTTGATCCTGCCAGCAGGAAAGCGACGTGGAAGGATATCAGTTATGATCTGGGCGACGCGCCGATTACCGGTATCGCCTTCGATGATGCAACCGGCGATCTCTACATGTCCACTGATTTTGGCGTCAGCTTATTGCGCGTCAACAGTACCAGTTGGGCGCCAGCGGCAGTGGGGCTACCGAAGGTGGCTGTCTATAGCTTGACCATTTCCTCTTCTGCACGCGTACTCTATGCTGCTACGCATGGGCGCGGAGCCTGGAGGCTTAATCTGAACAAATAATTTCGGGGAAGCTGGGTGACTACAAGGGTCAACTCTACTATAGGCGCCTCCACCGACCCGCTCCACGCCCGGTGCGATGCTGCGCACCGTGTTTAGGCCTGCGGCCGACCTCCAAGGTCGACCGCAACAGATCAGAGCGTTTTTTCCGTCTGAGCGGTGATGAGGTAGCGATACCGATGTGCCCAATTGCCCAAACCGTCGTCATCATAGGTCGTTCCTTCGTATGCCATGCCACATTTCTGCATCACACGAGCGGAAGCGGTATTCTCTCGTTCACATTCCGCGTGGATCAGCCTGGTTCCCAGCACCGTAAAGGCATAGGTAAAGACCGCCCGGAGCGCTTCAGGCATGTAGCCCTGTCCCCAGTAGTGCTGGTTGAGAGCATAACCACAGCCACATTCGTGCATCCCTGGCTCGTGTGCATGACGGCTCCTGCCAAGAATCAGCCAGCCGATGAGCAGCCCATTGCTCCGTAACGTGATCGCCCAATCATAGGCATCCCGCTGGGGGTTGGATGCTCGCTGGATAACTGATGCGAGCCATTGGCCCCGCTTCTGCTCATCCCACGAGGAAAAGTGCATGTAACGGGTAACGGAGGGATCAGACAAGAACGCATTGAGCGCATCCCAATCAGAAGCAACGAAGTCTCGCAGGATCAGCCGCTCCGTTTCAAGGGTAGGCATCTTCTCTCACGCTTTCTTCCGCTGTGGTGCGCGCTCGGACGACGTTCGTGCTCCTGCCATTGTACGAGAGATTCAGAGCGGTTTGCAAGGGATTGCGCGAGGAGATTGGCAGGGCGCGCGTCAAGTCTGTTTGATGCCAATCGACTCAGCCATCTCTTCGGGGATACCGAACAATTTGATTGGGCACCCCGAGGCGGCCACGGTCTCTCGGGCGGACGCCCACCGACGATCCACACCGCTGGCCTGTGGATCTGCATCCGGAACTCGTCAGCGACCGCGCCCCGCAGGGTGCCGCCGGGCCCGTGAGCACCGTCTATCTACCTCCACCTGAGCGGTCTGGTGGCAAGGAGCGCAAGGGTGGCGACAAGCATGCCAACGATCATGGGAGCGGGGATCGTCCCGTTCGTCTGGCTCCAGGCGATCCACGGTGTGGCACTGGGGAGCAAGAGGACGGCGGCGATCGCGCCGAGCATCAGCGCGCCGAGGTTTACGCCGAGCCGGAGCCCGCGTCCTGGTGCTTGCTCTGCGGCTTGTTTGCTCCAGTCGTTTGCGACGAGACGTGGGACCCGCCAGATGTAGGCGAAGACATGGATGGCGATCAGCGGGAGCCAGACCAGAACACTGAGGCCGTGCAGGGGGAGGAGTGGGCCAGCAGAACGCGGGCCGGTCACCACGAGTCCGATCCCACTGCCGATGACCACGAGGGTCGTGGCGATGAGCAGCGGGGCCAGCACCCGCAGCGTCAGGCGGGGCGGGCCTCTGCGCACGAAGGCGGGCGACCTGGTGTAATAGCGGAGGAAGCGGTAGAAGGTCGAGCCGATCTTGACGGCGAGCGGGCCGGAGAGGACCACCCCGACGAAGACATGTGCGGACAGCCCCGCACGCAGATACGCCGTGGTCATGAGCTCAACCACGATCAGCACGAGGAGCACCGCGCCGGCCAGCGCGGTCAGCCGCTCGTTGCCGACCACCGCGGACTGATCGTCACCGTTCCCTCCGGACGTTTGGGTCTGGCCCGATGGGCGCATGGGCCCATGATCGCCGAGCGATTTCATCGTCTCTCCTTCCTTCACACTGGGTTAGTCGCGTGTAGTCGATCTCAGTTGAGATCGGCTACGCGCTGACATCCTGACGCCGGAACACCACGGCACTCACCACGACAAAGCCGACCATCCACAGCAGCGCCACGAGCAAGGCCGCATGGTAACCCTGAGGAGGAGTGGGACCGACAGCCGCGGGCACGGTCGAGCCCGGCAGGAAGTTGAAGACGCGGACGGGGAACCACTTGGACCCCTCCGGCCACACCATTGCAATCACTCCCTCCGGGACCAGGACGTATGCCAGTGCGACCCCTACGGCGGTGCCTATCGAGCGCGTCAGCACGGCGATAAGCATTCCCAGGAGGCTAATACCGACGAGACAGAGCACCTCATTGCCGAAGAAGCTCAGAAAGGCGCGCATCCCTTCAGACGAGGTCCAGGCCGCCGTCGAGATCCCCTGAGACTGAGCTACAGCAATGATGAGAGCGGCACTGATGAGCAGGGTCAGTGTAAGGGAGATGGCCACGAAGAGCAAGAGGGCGAACATCTTGCCCGCAAGCAGGCGCAGTCGGCCCGACTCGCGCACCAGCAGGTTGCGCAGAGTTCCCTGGGACCATTCCGCGGCGATGTTCGAGGTGACCATGATGAGCGCGATCGCAATGATCAGTGACCGCGCCTGGCCAACGACGGTGATCAGTCCCTGCGTCGTCGGAAAAGCCTGAATGAGGGGGGTGATCTCCGGTCCGGTGGCGCCGGACGTGATCTGGTGGAAGGTCAAGTAGGCGATAAAAGCGGTGGCGACGATCATCACTCCCCCACCAGCCAGGACGCTCCAGCGGCGGAGCTTGAGCAACTCGCTGCGAAACGCGCGCACCATTAGTGATCTCCTTTCAACAGCGCCAGGAAACGCTCTTCGAGGCTGGCCTCCATCGCACGAATGACAATGCGGGTGGCACCAGCCTCCCTGGCCCGTTGGTTCAGTTCTGAGGCCCAATCCAGGGGACAGGCAATCCGCAGGGAGTCGTTCACCGGCGTGACCGTGTAGCCCGCCGCGCTCGCGATCCTGGCCACCAGATCGAGCTGCGTCGCCTCCTCGGCTTCGACCACCAGCTCGCCGCGACGGTCAAGGAACTCGCGGGCTGGACCGCTGAACAGGGCCTTCCCGTGATGGAGCATCACCAACCAATCTGTGACCTGCTCCAACTCCCCCAGCAGGTGGCTACTGAGGAAGATGGTCTTGCCCTGCTCGCGCTGGTCGGAGAAATAGCCAGCCTGCTCCTTGAGATCCGCCTGGTGCTGCTGGTCGGAGCGGCCTGCCTGCTCCTCTTCAGCCTGAACCTCCACCTGCTCTATGGTGGGGAACCGGTCCCCATCCTTTCGCAACACCTTGTCCCGTTCTACATGGCCTTGTTGTATGTCCTGCCCGCTTTTGTCCTCGTGGTCGTCTCTGCGCTGAGGCAGGCACGCGCGCGTGTGCAGACGCAGAGACTGCTGCAAGAACTTGAACAGGCGCACCGCCAACTGGCCGACGACGCCGTTCGTCTCGAAGAACTCACCAGGGCCGCGGAACGGCAGCGGATGGCACGGGAATTACATGACACGCTCGCCCAGGGATTAGCCGGCCTGATCCTGCAATTGGAAGCCGTCAAAGCCCATCTCGTTGCAGGGCGAGAGGAGCGGGCGCTTGAGATCGTCATCCAGGCTATGGGGCGGGCTCGGACTTCGCTGACTACCGCGCGCTCCGCCATTGACGATCTACGAACCGAGACCATGACCCCCACGGATCTGCAACACGCGCTCGAAGAGGAGACTCTTCGCTTCACCGCGGCGACCGGCATTCCCTGTACCACGCAGTTCTCCTCCCTCTCGCCGGTTCCTGAGGCATTCGGTGAGTCGGTCATGCGCAGTGTCGCCGAAGGGTTGCTGAACATTGCCCGGCACGCCCAGGCGAGCCAGGTCTGGGTGTGCGTTGCCCAGCACGACCAGGAGCTGGCCATCGAGGTGCGGGATAATGGGAGAGGCTTTGATCCCACCGCCGTGGCCCAACAGGGCCACTCTGGGTTGCCTGGTCTGCGCGAACGCGCCCGATTGCTCGATGGCCAGTTTGCTTTGCTCACCGCCCCTGGGGAGGGCACAACCCTGCGTTTCCTCCTTCCAGCAACC
>MNIY01000043.1:0-3289 GCA_001919995.1 Ktedonobacter sp. 13_1_20CM_4_53_11 | reverse complement strand
CAGATTGCCCTGGTCATTCTGACGACCTACAATGAAGACGCGTTGATGCTACGTGGCCTTCAGGCGGGCGCCTGCGGCTATTTGCTCAAGGATACCAGTCGAGAAACCTTATTGGATGCGATCCGCACTGCCGCTCGTGGAGAGACGCTGCTGCAACCGGAGGTGTTGTCGCGCTTGCTCGCTCAGACGTCCTCGGGAAGACAGACTCCTGGTCCTCCTGCGGGAAATATCGCGAGAGAGGTCACGCTCACCGAACGTGAACAGGAAGTGCTGCGAGGTATCGCGCGGGGAGAACGGAGTAAAGAGATTGCCGCGCACCTCGGCATTACCGAGCGGACCGTGAAGACCTACCTGTCCAGCATCTACACCAAACTGGAGGTCGATTCACGCGCGGCTGCGGCGGCCAAAGCCCTTGGGAGTGGCCTGTTGTCTCCTCAAGATGGAAAACGGTGAGGGGCTCCACACAAGCAACCGATCTTCATGTATCTCCGTGCCTGGCTCGCCCTATCAGTCCCACATGTAGGTAGGGATGCTTGCGGCGCCATCGTCCTGTTCCCATGGGCGCCTTCCTTAATAGTGGTAGGTATTTTGGGCATCCTCTCCATTCCAAGGACTAACATCATCGACAACTATTTTAATAACAAAGGGGAATGAATTTAATAACAGAAGAGAATGATTATCCGGTCAATTTATACAGGCTTATTATAACAAAAAAGAATATATTGAATAACTTGAAAGAATGAGGGTAATATGTTACTGTTTTTCCAAACGCGGGAGAGGTTTCGATAACAACTCGTAAGGAGAGAAACTTGATGAAGAAGCCGTTTGGACGCGGTTTATGCATAGCGTCCCTGGCCTTAATACTTGCTCTTACATTCGTAGCATGTGGTAGTTCATCTCAGTCGTCGGGCAGCGGTTCGTCTACGACTGTACACCTGGGCTATTTTCCGAACGTGACTCACGCCGTCGCGTTAGTGGGCGTGGCACGAGGCACTTTCCAGAGCGCCCTTGGTTCAAGCGCCAAACTGGTCACCACAAATTTTAACGCTGGCCCGGCGCTGATTGAGGCGCTATTTGCCAATGAAATCGATATTGGCTACGTGGGGCCGAATCCTGCTATCAATGGCTATGTGAAGAGCCATGGAGAGGCCCTGCGCATCATCGCGGGAGCAGCCAGCGGCGGGGCGCTATTTGTAGTCAGGCCTGGAGCGAACATCAAGACCGCCGCGGACCTGGCGGGAAAAAAGATTGCCACACCTCAGCTTGGTGGAACGCAGGATGTTTCATTGCGGTACTACCTCCAGCAGCATGGTTTGAAGCCGGCCGATAAAGGTGGCAATGTACAGATTGTGCCAACCGATTCCGCCAATATCCTGACCCTGTTCAAGGAAGGGAGTATAGATGGAGCATGGGTGGCCGAACCCTGGGGAACGCGCCTCCTGGTTGACCAGTATATTAAAAGCAATCCCAGCAGCGCACAAAGCATTGTCAACAGCGAGATCAAGCGCATCACCGGGAAAGCTTTACCGGGCACAGTCATTGCCAGGTCCTTTACGAATCTCGATATCATCTACGATCCCCTGGTGAGTACCCTGATGACCTCGGCAGACAGAGCTTACTCGTTGGGCTTCCTCGGCAGCAGCAAACCTGACCTGAGTGGCATCTACGACCTGGCGCCGCTTAACCAGGTGCTAACCAAAAAGGGCTTAGCAACGGTATCAGGTTCATAAGTCCACCATAGAAAGAGGACAAGGCAGATGTCTTATCAAGTGACATTGAGTCAATCAAGGAATGAAGCGGGCAGTGACAGGGGAAGTGGGTCCTACGGCGGTATCTCACTACAGATTGAGAATGTGAGCAAGGTTTTCACAGGACGAGCAGGGACCGTTGAGGCCCTGCGACCAGTGAACCTGACTATCGAAGCCGGTGAATTTGTATGCTTACTCGGGCCAAGTGGCTGCGGGAAGTCGACCTTGCTCAGTATCATTGCCGGCCTGGAACCAGCAACTACGGGTAGTGTGATGGCTGATGGTAGGAATGTACAAGGCCCTGGCACGGACCGTGTACTGCTGTTTCAAGAGGCGGCTCTGTTCCCCTGGCTGGATGTCCAGCACAACGTGGAGTTTGGATTGCGTCAACTTGGTACACCAGCCGCGGAGCGTCGAGCAAGTGCTCGACGCTTCCTCGAACTGGTGCACTTGAAGGGGTTCGAACGCAGCTACGTGCATCAACTTTCAGGTGGCATGCGCCAACGCGTCGCGATCGCGCGAGCGCTAGCGATTAATCCTGCTGTGCTGCTGATGGATGAGCCTTTTGGCGCGCTGGATGCTTTGACCCGTGACAGACTGCACACCGAACTAGAAACGATCTGGTCATCGACGCGCAAGACGGTGGTGTTTGTGACGCATAATGTACGCGAAGCGGTAGCCCTGGGGGACCGCGTGCTGGTTTTCTCGCCAAGGCCCGGGCGTATCGTGCGCGAGTTTCGTATCGACTTACCTCGCCCACGTTCGCTGGAGGATCACTCGCTGGTAGACGAGTCGGCTGAAATTTTAACGGTGCTACGAGAAGCGATAGGCGAGCATGAAGGGGAGGATGAAAATGGCTAAAGCGGTGGATTTCTCGCAGCGTGTGAGCAGAGCCTCATTTGCTCCATGGCTGAGGCGTATACTTTTTTTCGCTGCATTACTTATGCTGTGGCAGGTGATCGCAATGAGTGGCATCTGGCCCGATTACCTGTTTCCGGGTCCTTTCGCCGTGCTGAGTGCCATCATTACGGGGTTCAGCAACGGACCCTACCTGCAGGCCGTAGGAGTCAGCCTTTCGCGGTTAGCAATCGGGTATAGTATTTCGCTGGTAGTCGGATTAGTGCTCGGGCTACTGATTGGACGCAACCGCATCCTTGAAGAAACGGTGGGCTCGTTGATCCTGGGTCTGCAGGCATTGCCGAGTGTGTGCTGGCTGCCGCTGGCGATTCTCTGGTTCGGACTGACCGAGCGGGCAATCATCTTCGTAGTAATCATGGGTGCGCTCTTCTCGATCACGCTGGGTGTAGACGCGGGAGTGAAAAACACGAACCCGATCTACCTCAAAGCCGCGCGGAACATGGGCGCACGCAACGTGGCGCTCTACTCGCAGGTTATTCTTCCCGCCGCACTGCCAGCCATCATCAACGGGTTGAAGCAGGGCTGGACGTTTGCCTGGCGCTCATTGATGGCCGGGGAGTTGATATTCTTTACGCTCAGCCTGGGAAATCTTCTACAGACGGGGCGAGACCTGAACGATGCTT
>MNIY01000212.1:6328-10476 GCA_001919995.1 Ktedonobacter sp. 13_1_20CM_4_53_11 | reverse complement strand
GACGCGTACTGCATCATTCGCCTCAATTTCCCGGAACACGGCCCCAAAATGTTCGCGCGTCGGGATAGTGATGACGTTGAGTGGGGGTGCATCGAAAGTCAGCACTGCTACCTGCTTATCGCTGCGATATTCCACACGCAAAATGGAATCTGGATACTCGGTCATAACGATTTGTCCCTCCTGATTTCATTTATTGCTGAACTGGCAGATCGTAGAGTTCGTACTCTTCCACCTGCAATTTTCGCCGCAGAATCTTCCCCACCGCAGATTTTGGGACTTCTTTGATGAACACATAGCGTCTTGGACGTTTGAACCTCGCCAACTGTGGGTTCGCAAGAGCAAATTGGTCGAGTTCCTCAGCAGTCAGAGAGGTGTCTGCGGGAACAACAAATGCCGCCACAATTTGTCCCAAGCGCTCATCCGGCAACCCTGCCACGGCGACCTCGGCAACTTTAGGATGCTGCGTGAGTACATCTTCAACTTCCAGCGGATGGATATTCTCTCCACCAGAAATGAGCATATCATCTACTCGCCCTTGCACCCACAGGTCTCCATCCTCGTCCCACACAGCGACATCCCCTGTGAAATACCAACCCTGGCGAATTGCCTTCTCATTGGCATCAGGTCGATGCCAATACCCCTTGTAGGCTTCCGGTGAAGAGAGGCTGACAATCACCTCACCCGGTATGCCTGTGCCAACTACCTCATCAGGAGGGACGTAGCGCGTAGGATCAGCCGTTACGATACGTACCTCCTCGTGAAAGCCTGGTCGACCAGCACAAGTAGGTTTCCGATCCAGCCACGAGCAGATCGTGAAGGTATACACCTCAGAACTGCCAAAGTGGTTCACAAAGACTTTAGGACGAAACCGCTCAAAGCAAGCCTGCGTGAGCGTCGAGGTCATTGCGGCTCCAGCGTATCCTATCCTGGTAAGCGCTCGCAGATCGTACTGATCGAGTTGAGGACGGCTCACGAGATCATAATATAAGGTGGGCACCAGGTACAGACTTGTAATTTCTTCCTGGGCGAGAAGCTCTAAGGCTGCCTCCGGTTCATAGTAGGGCAGCAAAACGAGTTTTCCATTTAGAAAGGTAGTCACCAGCAGCGTGCGCATACCCATCGTATGATAAAACGGCATCACGCCAATGGTACTCTCAAAGAGCGTATACTGATTCTGAATAATATGAGCCTCAGCAGCACTTGCTTCATTAAGATGAGAACGTGGCACACCTTTAGGACGCCCTGTTGTTCCCGAAGTGTAGAGCATGATGGCAATAACATCGTCGGAAATAGTTGTCACTGCTTGCAGGGATGCTCCACGCTGTCGCAATTCCTCAAAGGTATCCGAGCCAGAGCTTGCACCAACGGCATAGGCCCTGGCCGAGCTTTGCGTTTGTTTGAGGGCAGCTTCAATTGTTGCGCGGTTTTCTTCCTCATAAAAGACAAGGACTGGCTCTGCATCACCAATGCAGTAAGCAAGCTCGGCAAGCGACATGCGGAAATTGACGGGCGTATAGATGAGCCCCAGCAACTGACATGTCCAGTAGATGACCAGATTTTCGCGGTGATTTTTCAAGACCACCAGCACATGATCACCCTGCTTCACACCTGATTGCTGCACGTTGGCAGCGACTGTCGAGACCTCTTCATAAAGATCCTGGTATGACCAGCGAACCTGGTCATCTACCACAGCAGTTGCTTCTGGAAATCGCTTGACAGCCTGAACGAAGTATTGGGCGAGATGCATCTGCATTCATCCTTCCCAGGGGTTCTGCATTTTCCCCTCATGGTTATGCACAGACAACCCATTTGCTTCATAAGAGCACCTCGACGGTTAGCAACCTATGTTAATTCCCGTAACGCTGACAAGATGCCGTGATAGCCTGTGCAGCGACAGAGGTGCCCACTCAGAACATCGACTATCTCCTTGTCTTTCTTCTTACGTCCCACCACCTCTGCCATAGCCGAAGCCACAATTCCTGGCGTGCAAAAGCCGCACTGTAAGGCGTGGTTTTCCGTGAAGGCTTGATACACGGCGGGGAAGTCAGGATGTTTTGCCAGACCTTCTATCGTGGTAATCTCAGCATCCGTAACGGATACGGCAAGCATCAGACAGCTTCGGACCGCCTCACCACTCACCAGCACTGTACATGCGCCGCACACGCCATGTTCACAGCCAACGTGCGTTCCTGTCAGCCCACATTCCTGGCGCAGGAAATCGCTAAGCAGCATACGAGGCTCAATTGCAGTACGATACTGGCGGCCATTCACATGAAGAGTAACTGGAGTCAACGTATCAGCCTTGATCCACTCCATGATTGCCCTCCTTTGCCGTTGCATCCTCGTACGCAGCATCCAGGACAGAAGAGATCAAAACGGTTGCTAACTGTCGGCGGTACGAAGAGGATGCTTGATAGTCATCTGCGAAATCCAACCGGTTTACTCCTGCCTCTGCTACCGTCCTCACCCGCTCCTTTGTCCAATGCTCACCCACTAACTCTCGTACTTCGTCCACAAGCAGCGGCGTATCCGCTAGACCACCCAGGCCAAGCCGAACGTGCTGCACTGTTCGATCGCTCCCTATTTTCATCGTGCAGGCGGCGGCCAGAAGAGCAAAATCGCCATGACGCCGCCGGTACTCCTTGAAAGCTATACCCTCGTCAGGTGCAGGGAGCCGCCACAGCGTTTTCGTCAGCATCTCGTCCGGCTTAATTGCTGTGGTGAAATAGGACTGAAAAAACTGCTCTGCTGCCACCTGCCGTTCGCCACGTGTACTTTGCATAATGGCGGTCCCACCTAACGTGAGAAAGAGCAATGGGAGCTCTGCAGATGGATCTGCATGTGCCAGGCTCCCTCCTACCGTTCCCTGATTTCTTGTTTGCGGGTGTCCAACATATGTCAGCGCTGTATGAATGAGCTCAGCGCGCGGTTCCTCCAAAGCATATCGTTCAAGCTGCCGCTGCCGCACCAATGCCCCAACTTTCAGAAATGTAGTGGCGGGACTGTACGCAGCCACCCCCGTCAGGTTCGTTTCTACTTGCCCTAACGTTGCTAATGCAGCAAGCCTGTTTATATCAATCAGCGCCTTTGGCTGTGCCAGCCGCATATTCAACACCGGGAGCAAGCTCTGACCACCTGCGAGCACTTTGGCTTCGAGATTGCTATCAGCCAGAACGGAGAGCGCTTCATCCAGTGTATCGACACGAATATAGTCAAATGCGGATGGTTTCATGTGACTCCTCTCTTTTCGGCTGTCCAGGAGGAACATTCCTCTGGCAAAGCAAATCCCATACGCGTGTGGGAGAGAGGGGCAAAGCGGAAGGCTCTACACCGAGGGCATCTGCTACGGCGTTGGCAATCGCAGCTCCGGCGCTCATCGTATTCCCCTCGCCAAGCCCCTTCGCTCCAAGTGGTGTGAGAGGAGAAGGTGTCTCCTGGTGTGCGATTTCCACTGCGGGCATTTCGCCAACTGTGGGACAGAGATAATCCATAAACGATCCGTTAAGTAATTGGCCCTCATCGTCATAGACCATCTCCTCATAGAGAGCGCTGCCAAGTCCTTGAGCCAGGCCACCTAAAATCTGACCATGAGCCAGCTTAGGATTTAGTAGCCGTCCCGCATCGTGGACGGTGATATAGTCCAGCACTTTTATTTCCGCGGTTTCGGGATCGATCTGAACCTTGACCACATCGACGAGGAATCCGTAGGTAGCCGATGAATTCACCTGATCTTTTTCGTTCGGTGGAGTGACCGTCGGAATGGTGTAATAGGAGGTCTCATACACTCCAGGCTCGACACCACCTGGAAGCTCTGTCGGACTCCAATGCGTCAATCCGGCCAGCCGTCGAATTGAAAGTCCCGTATCCTTATCGCCATGATAGACACGGCCTGTCTGTAGCCGCAGTGCTGCTTCGGAAACCTGCAGTTGCTCAGCAGCAAGATGCAGAAGTTTACTTCTCACGCGCATTGCGGCAGTATAGACTGCACTGGAGCCAGCCGGAGCAAATCGGCTTGAATAGCTTCCCGAAGCAACCGACCAGGGACTTGTAGCCGTGTCCATTTCTGCAATGACGCGAATGCTGCGCGGCTCCACATCCAGCACTTCTGCTACGATTTGCTGCACGACCGTCTCATGCCCTTGACCTTC
>MNIY01000212.1:0-6262 GCA_001919995.1 Ktedonobacter sp. 13_1_20CM_4_53_11 | reverse complement strand
TGCCTCATTCCATTGCGGCTACGCTGCTGTTCCTCCCGAAAGGCCCGGTAGTCACTTAGCTCGAGAGCCTTGTCCAGCGCAGCCTCATAGTTACCACTATCATAGAGTCCACCTGTGAGCGTGCGGTAAGGGAATTGGTCGGGCCGAATGAAATTTCGCCGCCGTATCTCCGTAGGATCGAGGCCCAGACGATGTGCCGCGATATCCATAAAGCGCTCTAAGGTGAAATACAACTGTGGTCCGCCATAGCCTCGAATCAGACCTGTTGGCAAGCGATTCGTCATGATTGCATAGTTGTCCATATACAGTGCAGGAATATCGTATGCCCCGGTAGTATCACCATGCGTCCGGTAGAGCGTAGCAGGTTCTGGCGCTCGGATATAAGCCCCAACGTCATCGTACTGCGTGAGCTTCAGGGCAAGTACACGGCCATGCTCATCAAGCGCACCAATCATATACGAAACCCTGTCAGTTCCGCTCGAACTCGCTTTGAAATGCTCCATGCGATCTTCAATCCAGCGCACGGGACACCCTACTAGTTTTGAGGCCAGAGCGATCAGCGTAATATAGGGATAGACCGCGGACTTGATTCCATAGGAGCCGCCAATATCAGCGGGAACGCACAGGCGTAACTGTTGAGTCCCAATTTTTAGCGCCTGGGCCATCACAGTATGGAGTGTGAAGGGACCATGAAAGTTTGCCCAAATAGTATACTCATCGGTTCCAGGAGCGTAATTCGCTATCACTCCATACGTTTCTATCGGTGTAGCATTGGTTTTGGGAAATTCAAAACGAGCACTGATAACATGAGGAGCATCTTTCAAGGGCTGTTCCCATTCTCCATAGGAGAAGATGCGGTGATTGGCGACATTGCTCCCCACATTCTCATGCAAAACTGGACTCTCCGCTTGAATCGCCGCTTCGACACCCGTGACCGCTGGCAGAGGATCATACTCCACATGAACAAGTTCTGCTGCATCCTCCGCAATGTAACGTGAATCGGCTACGACGACTGCTACCGGCTCACCAACGAATCGTACCTTGTCTATCGCCATCGGGTAATACTCGATGGGTGCTGGTACTCCTACAGAGAAAGGTCGCATCTCCTGCCGCACATTGGCTCCGGTAATGGCTCCCACGACTCCTGGCACCTGAAGGGCAGCCTCCACATCAATGTGCCGTATGTGGGCATGCGCGTAAGGGCTTCGAACGATAGCGGCAACTTTGCATCCGGGGAAGGGCTCCAAATCATCAATATAGCGCCCGGTACCACGCATCAGGCGTTCATCTTCTACTCGGGGGAGCGACTTTCCAATCCAGCGAAACTGTTCGGATTCCATCAGCTCTGCTCCTTAAAACCGATCGTTCTTCCAGTAACCTACATAAAGTATAGAGCATAATCTCCATAAAAGTATAGGCCAGCAGCGGTGACAAATCAGCCCTGCTTTCTGCTCTCAGTCGATATGGTCATCCTGGCACGCAGCGGGGCGGGTATGTAAGGTGATGTTGGATGCGCGCTCGCGGGGTTGTACTAGGGGAACATCTTAAACAGGTCGCGCAGATCAATGGCAGTCGTCGCGCCACCCAAAAGAGGGGTCACCCCGAAGATCTCCTGCAGTGTGCGTAGTGTGGAGCTATGGGTATAGTGAATCGTATTCGAGTAGCCTGCACCTTTCGCGTCAGGAGAAAGCACGATCATCCCAATTGGACCGTCCCCGCCTTCGCCCTCATCCCAGGTGATGAAGACGATGCCCCCGTCCTTGTAGGCCTGTGAGTTGAGTATCGGCGGAAGATGCTGTACGAGCCAGGTATCGCCTTGCTTCACAGAATCGTTGAGGGGCGCACAAGTGTCGTGCATGTCATCGCACAAGTTCGGCGTGATGAAGTTGTAGCGTGCTACTGTATGCTTCTGTAAGTCTGTGGCCAGCTCGGGAAAGGGACGTACGTGCGCAATACAGTAGGCCGAATTGGGATCATTCGTGTTGGTGACATCGTCGAAGAAGACCATTGGGTTGTGCTTGGGTGCGTACAGGCCATTGTTAGTGAGCGGGCAAACCGCGCCGCTAATACCCTCTTGATACGACTTCCATGAGATGTGGGCCCTGTCCAGGAGGGTGGCGAGGTGGTGCGTCGTGTTCTGGTGATTGGCGCTGGGAGGGGCATCGTTAAAGATGCCAAAATTGGTCCCGGCCTCCAGCCATAAATAGTTCGGTTCGCTTGGGTGGATACCTGGAGGGTTGTAGTACTGCTCTGCGTATGATGCCATCGGAAGAAGCGTATTGTTGATGTAGGGAGCCGAGGGGCTATTCTTGATGTCCGACCAGTTGTGATTTTCCATCAGGATCAGGAAGATGGTCCTTGCGGTCGATGGGGAGGTTGGAGTAGGCAGAGGTGCGGAAGTTGCAGCGGGATGAGGAGTAGGTGTTGGTGGGCTCACATGTGTGCCAACTGGTGTTGGTGCTCCTGTTGTCGGTGTTGTGCTACAGGAGGCGAGGAGGATATCACTTATAATCGCGAGAACGATCCAGAGGTGGTGGAACTGGCTTGGTGACTGGAGCCGCTGGTACATACAAATACTCTCCCCCTTCGAAGATGAGCAAAGAGGTGTTATTCCCCAGGCTCATCAACTCATCTCGCAACGAATACTTTCAAAGTGTGTGAGGCATCATTGATGCTCCCAGCGTTCCCAGAAAACCACCTCATCGAACGGCTTGCGCCCATTTGGTTTTGGAGCATGAGACTGCACGCGGCTGGAGAGAGGATAGCCAAAGGAGACCGCGACATCAAAGTGACGGTCCTGGGGAACACCCAGGATCGCCTTGGCCTTCTCCGGCTCCCACATCGAGGCGATGCACGAACCGATGCCCAGCTCCCAGGCGGCCAGTTGCATATAGGCTGCGGCCTGCCCCAGATCGAAGCTATCGGCAGTGGAAGAAACGAGGCCAACGGCGAAAGGTGCCCCTGCCAGGTGCCCTGCATATGCGCCGCATTCGGCTAGCTGCCGCAGAGTTGCCCGGTCACGGATGGCGATGAAGTGCCACGGCTGCGTATTCTTCGAGCTTTGCGCCCGCCTACCTGCATTCAAGATCGAGCGAATCGCTTCTTCAGACAGGGGTTCATCAGTGAATTGGCGAACAGCACGCTTGGTGCGGATGAGTTCGGAGACCGTCATGCTCGAGTACCTCCCTCTTGGTTGCAAACAACGATCAAAGCGGAAACCTATTCCGCTATAAGCAATAGACCTTCTCATTGTATCACGATGCTGCTTCACGTTATGAATGCCCCAGTCCTTCCTAGAATGTCCATCTTAAAATAAGTTGACAATACCCCCGGTCGGATGAAGTACCTCATCCTCCTGATCCGACCGACTGCATCTCGTCATCTCTGCTGCTAGTGTAACGAGAGAGCAAAAAAAAACGCACTGTACGTTGATCGATTTGGATCATGTTTACTCCTCTCTGGCTCTTGCCTCATTGATGTCCAGAGTGTAAACTATAGAGTATGCTCTATAGTCAAGTCCTTTTTGAGGAGGTTTCTATGTTCATCAGTGAACTGGAGAAAAAGACCGGTTTAACGCGCCACACTATTCGCTTTTATGAGAAAGAAGGCTTCCTTGAGAACTATATACGCCGTGGCGAAAATAACTATCGGGACTATTCCGAAGATGCGGTTGTCCTTCTCCTGAACATCAAAGCGGGTCAGGCGGCTGGTTTTACCCTGGCGGAACTCAAAGAGCTTGTAGAAGCGGATGAGATGAATGAGCTGACCATCCACATGAAAGTGGTGCTCATTCGCCAAAAGATGGATGCGATCGACAAGAGAAAAGCAGAATTGGACCGGGTTCAAACCTACCTTGCAAGTATATTGGCAAGTAAATTGGCATTGCTTCATTCCGAAGAAAATGGATCTGCTCATGACGATAACTGCACTATTCCTGAAGTTGATAGGCTGTCTTTATCCGAAAGGAGAATCCAGTGGCACCTTCCGAACAGCCAGGTCGGCTTGTGCCTACCCGACCAACAGCCAGTGCTTCACCAGGCATAACACTCCGCCACAGCGCTCTGAGTTTGCTAACCGTAGCAGGCCTGGGAGCCGTCATCATGTCACCTGCCCTGGGACTCTATTTCAACTGGGGACCTATGAGTATCGCGACCGGACCAATCACTCCCCTTATCTACATGCTGGCACTTCTGATCTCACTGCCAACGGCAATTAGTTATGCTATGGTCAGCAAAGAGATTCCTGCGGCTGGGCAAGCCTACACCTGGTTATGGCATGCTTTTCGACCTGGGTACGGGCTGTGGACAGGAGCTATCCTCGTACTCTACTATGTTAGCGGATTGTGGATCGTGAATATGTTTTTTGCCGTCTTCTTCGGCGAGTTTTTGCGCTATTTCGGTGTACCTGCAAGCCCGATTGGGGGAGCTATAGGTATGCTGATCATGGCGGCTATCACTGCTATTGTCGTCTACCGGGATATTCAGTTCACTGCTCGTGTCGCGTTGGGGTTCATGATTTTTGAGACTGGTGTCGTCTCCGCCCTGGCTCTTACTATCGTGTTTGTACAGGGGAGCCACGGCAAGTTGAGTTTTGCACCGTTCTCGTTTCCCTCGGCTACCGCAGGCTTTAATGGTATTTCTACGGCTGTAATATTTGGCATTCTGAGCTTTATCGGCTATGACTATGCCTGTGTCGTAGCGGAGGAAACGAAGACGCCACGCCGCTTGATACCAATCGCCGTAATACTGGCAGCCGTTACTGTTGGTGTCTTCTGGATGCTCGGATCCTACGCGTACTCTGAGTCCATACCTCTCTCACAGCTTCCGGGGTTTATCAGCTCTGGTTTCACTCCGATCACCCCAATCGCGAAAATCTACTGGGGACCCGGCAATATTCTGATCACTATCACAGGGCTTACAGCCTCGCTTGGTATCTACGTTGCCATCGTCCCAGCTACCGCCCGTATTCTGTTTGCCATGGGGCGCGACAGATCGCTGCCACAGTCGCTAGGAAAATTGAATGCACGCTATCAGGTTCCCTTTAATGCATTGACGGTTGTGCTTATTGGTGGCTTTGTTGGTGCCCTCGTTATGGCTATTCTCCAGCAGAGTTACTTTAATGCGTATGTCTGGTTTGGTGAGATATCGGTGTTCTTCGCGCTTGTCACTTATATTGCCGTCAATCTGGCAAGCATCTCCTTCTATCGTCGTTTCCGTCCACAGAAGTTTAATGTCGTCTGGAACCTTATTGTTCCAATTGTTGGCATAGGCATTGATCTCTACATTTTATGGCAATCGTTTTTTGTTGCTTTGACGAGCTCGGGTTTTGCCCTGGGGCAGAGTGTTGTCCTTTTTGCCGTAGTGTGGTGTCTTATAGCCGTGTTCTATGTTGCAGCGTTACGCCTGTGGGTCCCCCATCTCTTCCAGGCGCAAAGTTACGTGTTGCCAGAAACAGTGGAGTAGGGAGTTGAGTTGAGATAGCACTCCTGGGACGTGATATTAGGAACCAGTGCAAGTATTCGTTTGTTGTGACACAGGTGTGCATTTCAATCAAGGAGCATGCTCATGAAGCGGTCCTCATACGGTGAGCGAGACTATGCCTTTGGTCAGGCCATGCTGAGCTTGCGCACCGCGCTCGGCCTGACACAAGCGGGTCTGGCCAAGCACCTCGGCGTCTCGCGGCGCGCGGTGGGGGAGTGGGAAGTCGGCAGCAGTTATCCCAAGGCCGAGCACCTAAAAGCGCTCATGGCCCTGGCCATCCAGCACCAGGCCTTTCCTGCCGGGCGCGAAGCCGAGGAGATCCGTGCCTTCTGGCAAGCGGCGCGCCAGAAGCTGCTGCTCGATGAGTCGTGGCTCTCTGCTCTGTTGAGCCAGCAACTTCCCCACCTCACGCTCGTGGCGCCCCTGCCGGTCGAGCAGAGCAGTGGCATTGACCATGTCCTCGCTTCTCCTGCGGCGGGGGGACCACGGATGGATTGGGGCGACGCGCTGGCGGTCCCGACCTTCTACGGGCGCGAGGGGGAACTGGCTCTCCTCTCCCAGTGGATGCTCCAGGAGCGCTGCCGGGTGGTGAGCGTGCTGGGCATGGGCGGCATCGGCAAGTCGGCGCTGGTGGTCAGTGCCATGCATCAGCTGGCCGCGCACTTCCAGGTCGTACTCTTTCGCTCGCTGCGTGATGCCCCCTCCTGCGAAGCACTGCTGGATGACTGCCTCCAGGTGCTTGCCCCGCAGCCGCTGGATCTCTCGCTTGCCAACCTCGAATC
>MNIY01000050.1 GCA_001919995.1 Ktedonobacter sp. 13_1_20CM_4_53_11 | reverse complement strand
TTATTTATGAATATATAAAATCCAATGATTACGTCTATTTGATCAATTAATTTGATAAATTATATTTCACCGCATAAAACATCACACGTCAACTGATACGTGTTCTGTATAATTATTATTTATATTATGCATAAGCGTGACAAATAGCTGGAAGATGTCAAATTAATCGAAATAAAAGCACATGAAAATGACTCGATAATTTAATTTATCAAAGTTAATTGGTCAAATTGACGTAATTATTGGATTTTATATATTTATATATAACGATAAGAATGTCGTTAAGTTGAAAACTTTGAAATATTATTCTAAAATTTTCATAGAGATGTCCTCACTTAATACAAACATTCGTGAATTTTTATCTGGCGACGACGAAAACCTAATTCTAAAAGCACTTTATTTTATTTGGACAAAAACAAATAAAAAAATTGAATCATGTACTTTCGATCAAGATAGCGATAGAGTGAGAATATCATTTAAAGGAATTGGATACGTATACTTTGACTTACAGGAGACGTTTAATAAGGTATAGCGATAAAATTTTGGACAATTTTGTCCACTTTTTCTCCCATGTATTAGGTTCTTCTTTTATTTCGAATAAGGTATAGCGATAAAATTTTGGACAATTTTGTCCACTTTTTCTCCCATGTATTAGGTTCTTCTTTTATTTCGTTTTAAAATATATACTTTTTTTTCAGGATAGCTTGGCCGAACTAGGTGCTGTTGGAGATGCAAATTTAGGAGAATCAGGCAATAAGGTATAGCGATAAAATTTTGGACACCATGTATTAGGTTCTTCTTTTATTTCGTTTTAAAATATATACTTTTTTTTTCAGGATAGCTTGGCCGAACTAGGTGCTGTTGGGGATGCAAATTTAGGAGGATCAGGCAATAATGAAAGCAGTGAATTGAATCCACCTATACAAGAGCCACCAGCTGCTAATGAAAATATCGAATTGAATCCATCTCCACAAGAGCCACCAGCAGCAAAAGCACCAACCGCAAAGGCATCCGCAGCAAAAACACCAGCAGCAAAGGCACCGGCAAGAGGAAAAGTACCGGATGCAGAGGATTCACGAGAATCACAAGCATTAGCATCTACGTCAACATCATTGACACAAAAACGTAGCATTGAAGTTTTCTCAGAAGAGGGTGATGATAGTGATACAATGGAAACCTTAGATCCCAACCAGAGGCTCTTATTTAAGAAAGGACAGAAACTACATGATATTTTATTGTCATCAGATCATGTTTCTGAGCCATTAAACATCCCAGAAATGGTTACTGAACTATATAAAACTAAACCGATTAAAGTATTCGATGAGAAGTCTGCTACAGATAGGATTAATCAATGGAAGGAGCAGGAGTCATGTCACGAAAAAATCCAAGTAGCCGCCGAGTCTTTTAATTTATTACATCTAGCCTCGTTGGTTCAAATTTACGATGATCTCAATAATCTTGGCGAAAAATTAAAACCTGACCCTAAAAATAACGTAAAAAATGTAAAATCTTGGGTAATTTCATTTATGCGAACTGTGCTTAAAATCACCGCAAAAATGGAACAAAGAAATCGATTGGGCTGTGAAAGATTACGCAAGTTATTTGATAAAGGAATAACATCTATGCAACTTGCACAAGCTGGATGTCGCAAGTGTGATTTTTTTGTTAAACAAAAAGATTATGATGTTTTTTTATCACAAATTCCCACATTGGAAACTCAAAAATCAATTTCTTTGAGCCCACGTATTTCTGAAATTAAGCCTAATCAAGAAATTCAAGATTCCGCTGTGCCAAAAAAAAAAAGAAAAGTGGAATTTAAATTAAGCTTGGGAAAAGAATTTAGAGACATAGCTGATCAGTTTAAAGGAAGCAAGTACATTGAATACAAAGATTGAATACTTGTTAGCCTCCTTCTATGGTCTCTAGTTTACATAGAAACAATATTGAGAATCCACACTATGTATGCCGCTGAACGACGAGATTTTATATTAATTCAACATACGGAAGAAGAAGAATTGGCGAATGAGCTCGTTCCGGGAGTAATATTATTTGTATATATTTTATTTTACCTATGCTATATTTAGCAAGTATAAAATGTGAATTGCAATATTTTTATTTTAGAATTATATTATAATTATTTTTCCAATTACTAATCACAATCATTGTCCTATTAGGATTTACTGTTGCGGTAGTTACCCCTTTTTCTATTGCAAAGATCTAACATAATAATTTCAATATATCACATGTTTGTGCGACATAAAATCATATATTAACGTTAACGATCGGCTTTTCATAGAATCTTAATCACTTCTATCCCACCCCGGAATGTGTAACACATTTTTTATCCGAACCCAATATTACTTACTATAAAAGCGCCATGTCTGAAGCTGATAATTCGAATCTGACTCAATTCGATTCGATTCGTGCGGAACACGTCACAGTGTCACAATAAATATTGACATCGTCAAAAATAAATATGTTTATAGCGATAACAGATAAAACAAATAAAATCGAACTTACTTATATCGTGCAATGCATTTTGTTCATGTCATTGTATTTTACAAATGATCCTATTTTTGTATTTAAGCCAGATCTTTTAAATGATACTTGATCAAATTGATTATTTTTAGAGTAATCTTAGTTAAATGAGCTATTTAATTCAATTAGTGTTATAAAAATATAAAAATACATATTATGTTATGATTATGTCGTAATTGCTTCAACATATAATGTGTATTATGTTTATATAAAAATAAATATATTTTATTCAAGCAAAATACATTATATTTGCATCAAAATCACGATTTGTGTTGATTTGTATTCTTTTTTTTAGTATTATGTCTGAAATGCGTCATAATTTATTCCTTTTTAATTAATAGTCGATATCAAAATTTAATATTCGTCCTCGCAACCAATAAATTCAACCTTAAAAAAGAGTGATTCTAATTTCCAAAACAAGTACCAGACCCAATAAAATTAATAATTCTGATGTTTCAATTACAAGAACTGATTACTCAACTTCCTTTAGATTCACTATTCAAACTAATAAAACTTCACATTATAAATATTGCACAATTTCTAAGAAAAAAAAAATGGAAATTGAGAATTTTAAGTAATATTTATATTTAAGCATATTAATTGTTCAATATCGAATCGCATAATCAATAATTGTATCATGTAAAGCGAAAAGTCTTATTATCCAAACTATCTACAGAAGGATGCCTCAAAATTATTGGCTTATCATCACGTGAAATCGGACCAATAAAAAGATTTTTAAATATGCTTGCCAATATAGAAAAAAACGCAACACCATTTACTTAAAAAAGTAATGTAACTAACTCGAATATTAAGGGGACGCGTCTATTTTTTTATGTCCCTATTTTTCTTTACGTTTAAATATGAAGTCTGAAGTCTGAACAGATAACGATAAAATGTCTAATTCTATAGAAATAGAAAACAAAGTAGAAACTTTTGTACTTGAGGTAGATACAGAATATATAACAGCATCAACAGTCGTATTTGCAGCCATAACGGCTTTAAAAGTAACGCCCATAACATGGAGCGAAGAACTGGAGAAAAGCATAATGCGAGGCCTAACCGCGGCTTTGAGTAAAATAAGAGGAAACTTAAATTATAATGACCGAGTTATAAAGATTTTGGAAACTTTTCCAGAGGTACAGTATGTTAGCTGCTTAGCCTAGAGTTATTTAGGTGAAAATGATTAAAATATTATTTAGTTGGGTTGTTTGATTGTTGAGCTGAATTTACTTGTGTTGTTGAGGATAATGTTTTGAATATTCTCGAGGTCGGAATAATATGTTAGAAAACGTATTCGACGGTCAACTAGAATGTGTTCTCGAGGTCGGAATAATATGTTAGAAAACGTATTCGACGGCCAACTAGAATGTGTTCTCGAGGTCAGAATAATATGTTAGAAAACGTATTCAACGGCCAACTAGAATATGTTCTCGAGATCGGAATAATATGTTAGACAACGTATTCGATTGCTAACCAGAATACATAGCTTATGAATACATCTGTGTGTATTAATTGTTTCCCTGTGTTATAGAAATATCTAACAACTATTATATTAGTTAAAGAACGGATATTATTCAGTTAAAAGCTTGATGGGTATTGGTGCAGTTCAAAAGGTTTCTTTTTGTTTATTGTTTGTTAATTATTATATTTGTTTTATTTTGTTAATTATCATATTATTTTATTTATGATTTAGCCTGAGTCAGAATACGGTTATAATGAATCACAGAAGATATATGAGAATTTGATTGATGTTAAAGAAAAGCTTGCTGTGAGTAAAATTATTTATAATATTATTAAAATCATAAAAATCATAAATTAATTCTTATCTGAAGAAACCTAGTTCTGATGAAGATACGGAGCTTTGTGATGGTCTTCTTGAAATAATTAATGAAATTAATGTAGAATCACTTAATTGGAAGGATCCAATAGCAAGTCAAGTCTTAGATGATAAATCTTCAATCATAAATTCTCTGGATGATGATGCAAAAATCCAGTTTATGGTACGCATTTACTTTTGCTATCAAGTTTATACTAAATTGGTTATTTACAAAATATAATTTTAGGAACCCGTAAATCGTATGAATGTTGATTTGAGACAAGAAATAAGTACCAAATGCGCTAAATTCAGCAATGAATACCACACCCAATTTACGAGCGCTTTTGATGATAAATTTACACATGATGCAACTTGGAAAGAAAGTTGTTCAAAGCAAAAAAAGGTTGTAGATGATATTCTTACTGTACTGTAAGTACCATATTAATTTATCAATAACTTAATCAAAAGATAATTCTCATTTCCAAATTCTATTTATGACTAAATTATTAAATTCAGAAAAGAGACATGGAACAATCCTGCTTACCAAAATTTAGGATCATTGGAAAGATTAAATGAGGGCAGCTATCTTACTGACGTAATAAATCCTATTCTTCGAGCTACATTGAATGGGATTTTTAATTCACATAATGTTTATTTTACTACGTAAGTAATACTTGTTTGATTTATTCTTGTACTTGATTTTTCATATTGATATTATTCGGTTGTTTTATAGAGCAGAATTAGAAAGCGCAGCAAGCAAGTATAGGAGAAGTGATTCAAATAATAAGATAGCTATCAGAAAGAAGCCCGACAGTATCATGGCAATGTATATAGAAGGAATTAAGTATGAGATTGTTTTTACTGAATGTTCTCGAATTATGTGTTCTGCGCGTAAAAAAACCGAATATTCAGTCAAATTATGGCGTGAACTTAATGACGCAATGACGTGGATTTGGAAGCACTGCAAGCCACCTAAGAATCAATTTAACATAATTGGAGTTCAAGTATTTGGTTTGTATAGTTAACATAATTTTAGTTCAAGTATTTTATTTGTATAAAGATAATTTGTTTAATACGGTATTTTATAAACGATTTTAGGAACCACTATAGGATTAACTATTCTTCTACGTGATTCCAATGATCTTGTTCGATATTTCCACCTCCAAGAGGCAGAAATTCCCTTGAATCCATGCAATGAAGATGGAATCGTAAAGATCATTAAATTACTGTTGAATCTCAGAGTATGTAGTAATTTCTTTCGTTATATTCTTTAAATAATTAATTGTAGTATAATATTGCGATTGTAAACGAAACTTATATATGTACTGTTATTGTATATTTGTAGAATATCGCAATAATAAACTTATCTTTATTAAATAATGCATTAACAAATAGATTGCATCATCGTATAACATTTGGAATTACTACTGTTAATAGTCCCAAGAAAAAAACAAAAAAACGAAAGAAATAAAAATTGTTAATACATTATAATTAATTAAAAATGAAATTTTGATCGAGTCGTGCAAGCAATTATTTTCATGCATTGACATATGGATTACAAAATATTCAACATTATGCCCTATTTGTAAAAATAACGCATATTAGAAAAGAAATTATTGTCAATGCAATTATTAACAATAAATAATTATTACCAAATAATGTCAATTTCTGTTATTCTTTTACAATTGTTATCAAGAAAGCAAATCTCAATTTATATGATAAAGCGAATCAACAATTATTAATACATATTATTCGCCAAATCTTTCAATTTACTCAAATCTAATCAATAGAAATTTCTCTACTATCTATAGAAACGGATAGGTCGTTACTTTTTATATAAAATATAAAAAATGAAATATATTATTCCAATTCCTTTGATCATAAAATAAATAACTACACTCAAGTATCATCGAAATGCCATCACATTATATTCATATTCCAGTTTTAATATTATGTGCGTCTCTCATCCTTAGTGTAGTGGGGACATTTACAGCCATTAATTCTGGCCATCTAAATATTTTAAAGTTTTAACCAATTAACTGGTTAAGGCCGGCAGATCTATTCAGAATTATCACAAAACTAACATTTATTATCGGTGCATTAAAATCGAAAGTATATTTGAACTAATAGATTTATTATTATTTAATTCAAAATTATTTACTTCAATTATTAACGAATTATTTTTACTAAAAGTTAATATCCGAACTATTGTACTTCAAATTATTGTTGCTAAGAAAAGAAATCATTTAGTCAGCTGTATTGCTTATTTTTATTTAACGATAAAATTATTTTCTTTGAATTGAATTGATGGATGCGATTTTAATATACACATAATTTGCTACTTTACGTATTGCCATATTCGGACAATTGCAGTTTATTAGCCAATCAAGAAACTCAATTCTAATACTTTGATTTTCCAACGCTACGCGTAACTTATTTTGGACCAATCAAATGATTTAACAACTTTAAAGTGTCATTTGCATTTCACTAAATTCGAATTGATTCAAATTTGGCAATTGTTCATATCAGAAGAGTGCTCTAATTCATATTGAAAGTTGATATGGTAAATTTTATTTATATTTTAATAATAAATCAACAATTTTATATAAAAAAAATTAGTCACATTTTCATGTTATTTATATCATTCGTGACTATATAGGGGAACCCTGCTTATAGGCACTCTTTATAATCACACAGTTGACAAGTGTGACTATAAGGGAGACGACTGTATATACAATCTACAAAAAAAAAGAAAGTTTTGTTGATCAATATTTGTGTGATAAAATAGAGATGTCCCAGTACTGTACGTGTAATATTGAGATGTGAGAAAATGATCGTTTCACAGACCTGCATAACACAAATATATGTACGGTGACATTAATTCTTGCCGGAAATAATTTTTTTTGGCAGGTCCCAGCTTTGTATAATTTGACTTATTTATTTTTTCGAAACATAAACTTTTGGAATATCGAATTTCTGGTGATACAGTAAATATTGTTTTTAAGTATGCGACACTACTTATTTTCTTTTGAATGAGCCTTAAAGAAAAGATTTATTTTTAACTTTTCGCGTACAAAGAAGTGCCATATTCATCTGAAATAAGATAGGAAAATAAATACTGTATGCTATTAAAAAAAAAAATAGGGGAAAATTATAAATATAATATTTATAAATGACCTACTTATACAAATATTAATGCGTATTGATAAGACGGCCTATAATTACCACGAGGCTCCACTTGTTATTTAGGGAGTTTTTTTAACTATTACATGGGCAGATTTAGTTAATCGTAAATTCATAATTATAGCAATTAATTGCAGAAGAGTTCTATTTTACTTATTACGCAAGAACTTTATCAGTCTATTCATTTGGTTTGTTTATATTTGGATGAAAAAAAAGATAATAATACATCTGCATAAATAAATTCGTTTCTTTTTCATGAATTGTTTCTTTTTGGTTTTGCGCCAAGAAATAAATGTATAAAAAATTATTTATTGCATTGTACTACCCTTAAATATCCTTAAATTTAATCTCATATCTCATCTCGATAACAATAAAATATTTATATATACAGTCAATTCTGAACCTTCTTATCTATTTAACTGTTAAACGAACTTTTGAAATTTTCAAAAAAATACTCGTATTTGGTTTTACAATGATGTTATCAAAGATTACATTTATTGCTTTACTCTTAATTTCAGTTTTCGCGATGCATACTTTTGCTACACCTGCTCCTGTTCTTGAACGTATTGATGAACGTGGTAAATATATTAAATTGTTTTTTACATTTCAAAAATATAAATTATATAATTCGTTTAAATATTGTATTTCATATTTTTTTATTAGCTCCACCAGGAGGATTATCATGTATTAAAATCGGCGATAAATGTACACCTAATGATGGTGGTCGCCATTGTTGTGGCGGCGGAATTTGTGCTCAAATCGATCATATATGTATTTCTGTGTAATGATAGGATGATCCATGAAATAACTAGTACTTACACATTTTTTATTTTAAACATCATTATGATTCTTGAATAATTTAAATGTTACATCTAGTTTTATATTG
>MNIY01000146.1 GCA_001919995.1 Ktedonobacter sp. 13_1_20CM_4_53_11 | reverse complement strand
AGTTTCGCTATCATGCTCACTCATTACCTGCCAAATATCGGGTCGCAGTATTTCTTTCCCTTCCAGGATGGGCCACAGTATAGTTACCTGGGATATTCTTCACGCGGCATCGGTGAGGTTATGCGCTTCGGAAAATCTATTAGCAAATCCGCGAAGAATGAGAAGCCGGCTGCAAAGTCTATCCTCGTGGTTACTAATGGCGCTGATACTGCCGTCAACAGCAAAATGAACCTGGCACTGGTGAAGATGTGGCGAAGTTGTGGTTACGAGGCTATCGAGCAGTATGAATTCGACGCGGACAAGAAACTTATACACGATATCATCGATCCACAGCAGGTTCAACAACAAACGGCACTGGTTTACCCGATACTATTCGACTTAATTACGCGTTAGTGGGTATGCGGCGTATAACGTTCGGTGCAACAGCGAACGCGAGATTTATGTATGAGAGAGCACCGGTGTAGCTCGCTTGTTCGTAGCGTTTCAAAGGTTCCGCTATGTATACAATAGACACAACAACAATTTTTCATTTCTTGCAGACGATGTGGGCCCTGGCATGGGGGGCTATGAGGCTTGACCCGGCAGCATTTAAGGCTGTAGAACCGGCAGGTACTGGTCTTTTGATCACTGCTATAGTCTTCCTGGCAGGTGTATCTGAAACGATTGGACAGAGCGTGGTACTTTTCGCCAATCGCGTCAAACCCGGGCGTTTTGCCTTGAGTTTGCTGTTGAACGGGATCCTCTTCATCGTTAGTGTCTTCATATTGACAGGTTCTATCTGGGGTATCGCGAAAGTCCTCTTTCATACCGATGTACCGTACATCGGCCTGCTCCGAGAGGCTGGCCTTTCCTACGCCCCGCTGCTGTTTAGTTTTTTCGTCCTGCTCCCCTACATGGGTATCTTTATCAATCGCGCTCTCAGCGTCTGGAGTTTTCTGGCGCTGCTGGTAGCGCTAAAAGTGGTAATGGGCTTCGTCCTCTGGCAGGCGCTCATCTGTTCGATCTTTGGCTGGGCGCTCGTGCAGGTGCTGAAATACACGCTTGGTAGACCTTTCGTCGCCATCGAGCGCTGGCTCCGGCGCATTACTGCCGGTGTGAATCTGGCGGTGGAGTCACCTGACAAGCTTATCGAGACAATCATCGAGCAAACGATTGACAATCCTAAGGGAGGAAAATCGTGATCTTTTCTTTCATCATGCAGTTATTGGGCATTGGTCTCATCCTTATTCTCCTGATGGGATTGTTATCTCCTTTAGAGTCAATGGGCTGGTGGGCTGGCTGGTCAGATGTGGACAAGGACAAGGCGAAAGTCGCAGGTACACCGAAGGATCAGGAAACGCAAGAAATTACTGGCCAGTCCGCAGCCGGGCATTACGTGGTCTACCTCTCCGGTATAGGGGCCATCGCTGGGGATTTTCTAGAAAAAGAGGAGATAGCCTTCCTGGACAAAGTGGAGGCATGCGTTCCCGGTACAGCAGTGGTGCGAGATGTCTTTCCCTATGCCATGAACAACAAGGGCCTGACCGGACACAGGACTTTCAGGTCTCTCTGGCAGTGGATCAAAGATCTCAAGTTGAAAAACAAGTTATTGATGAGCAACCTGATTAACCTGCGCAATCTCTTCCAGGTCGCTGTTTCCGCCGACAGGCGCTACGGCCCAATCTACAATTATGGTACAGCCGGGGTGATCCTCGATGGACTGCGCCGCAAGGGGTATGTGGTTGGCAGCGGCATACCCTTCACGCTTATCGGTTACAGTGGTGGAGGGCAGATCGCGGTTGGCGCAGCCACTTACCTGGGTCCAATACTGAAAGCGCCTATCCAGATCATTACCCTGGGCGGTGTCATGGCCGATGATCCAGGTTTCGCAAATGTCAGGCACCTCTATCAATTCCATGGCGAGAAGGACCCCGTACAGGCTTTGGGCAAGGTTTGCTACGCTGGTCGCTGGCCTATCCTTCCGCATTCGCCCTGGAATATAGCGTTGGCCGAAGACAGAATCACGGTGATCGATGTAGGACCTACAACACATAATGATCCGGGGGGCTACTTTTTGCAGTCTGAAGAGCAGAAGGCGAAAGGGGAGCACTACCAGGACCGCACTATTGATAGGGTTGTTGAAATTATTAACCACCCTACCGAGGTGGTGAGTTTCTCTGACGAGAAGCAGTTGGCAGCGGGAGCGTAAAGCTACAATTCGATCCCTCCAAGGGATTCTCTATGCTCAATGGCCCGTTGATAATAACCCTCGGCTCTGGTCAATAGATTTTGACGTTCCGCATCAGTCAGGTCACGTTTCACTGTCGCCGGTATCCCCACCGCAAGCACACCTCCTGGAATAATCTTATGTTCCCCAACGAGTGTGCAGGCTCCAATGATCGTATTTGAGCCAACCTGCGCGTGCGATAGCACTACGGCGCTCATCGCTACCAGCACATGATGGCCCAGGGTAGCCCCGTGTACAATCGCGCCGTGTCCAATAGTACACTCATCACCAATCGTCAGGGGAGCGTCTGCATCGACATGCAGCGTACAATTGTCCTGGATGTTTGTACGGCGACCTATGACGATAGGAGCAGTATCCCCTCGCACAACAGCGTTGTACCAGATGCTTGCACCTTGCTCTATGGTGACATTGCCGATGACCATTGCGCCAGGGGCGATAAATACGTCTTCGGCGATGGTAGGCATAACACCTTTATATGGCAGGATCGGCATGATTGCTCCTTTTTCCACTGGCTATGCGCAGCACGACACAGGGGCGTGCGCTCCCAGCGCCGAGAGTTCCTGTTCTGTTTTTTACCTGCACCTAAACCGCCACGCGTTTTACCGCCCAGACAATCTGATCCAGATGTGGGTAGTAATGAGCGTCAGCGGGGTCAAAACTATTGATGACAACCTGGTTGTAATTCTGCCCTTCGGCATGTATGTACTCTTTATTGTTCAGGGCCATGGCAACATGGGTTATTTCCTGGCTGCCGAAGAAGACCAGGTCTCCCTGCCGCATTGCAGCGCGATCGATACGACAGGGCAAAAAATCATGCTGTTGATCAGCATCACGTGGAATGATGTAGCCTCCCATGCGGTAGCACAGTTGCACCAGGCCGCTGCAATCTATCCCTTCCCAGCTTGTTCCTCCCCAGAGATAGGGGCGTCCGAGAAAGGCGCGGGCGTATCCTGTGATCGTCCCGGTCTCCGCGCGTGGATAGATTTCCTCGCCTTCCCGTATCACAACATCGTCACGCGAGAGCCAGCCAGTACGCTCACCCGGCAATACAACCTGCACACGTCCTGGCACAGTTGTGTCCACTATGGGTAAAGCAGTCGAGAGGTAGAGTGTTCCAAGCGTGTCGTTGTTCTCCGCGTGCGCAAAGAGCGCGATACGAGGCTTGTTGATGACAGCCATCAGCTGCAAGGGCGTCCTACAATGCTCACCGACTTTGCAAAATCCCCTGTTGACCGGTTCCTCCAACTGATCTGAGCGAAGCCAGCCCGTGTAGTCTGAGAGCGTAGCATGCGTCCACTCACCGGCAACTTCGCCAGCGGCTACAGGAGCATTCATCAGCGCCTGGGTGACCAGTTCAGAGGCGACATCCCGGCAGCGACGGATATCCGCCACACCTACCGATACAGCAAAAGATGTCATTGTCGTGGTCATGAACTTTTCCTTGGAGAGATAATCCTCAACGCAGGGCGTTGCTCATTACGAACATTAAGTTTGAAGGACGTTCCGCCATGCGCCGCATGAGATAGGGATACCATTGAGAACCATAAGGCACGTAGATGCGCATATTGTACCCCTGTTTCACCAGTTTTTCTTGCAGGTCGCGACGGATACCATAGAGCATTTGAAACTCAAAGGCCTCCTTGCTGATGCCGTGATCGCGCGCATATTTGCAGGTCGCATTGATGATGGCCTCGTCATGGGTAGCTATCGCGGGATAATTCCCGCGCAAGAGCAACATCATCATCAGCTGCACAAAGCTGTGATCGACATCTTTCTTCTCCTGCATGGCGATGGTCCTGGGTTCTTTGTATGCGCCTTTCACCAGCCTGACCCGTACTCCTTGTGCGATAAGCTGCTCTACATCCTTCCTACTTCTATAGAGACAGGACTGAATCACGGTACCTACGTGCTCAAACTGCTGATGCATACGCAGCGTAATATCGATCGTCTGCTCTGTATAGGGCGATCCCTCCATGTCGATACGCACGAAGATCGAATATTTGTGAGCATGTTCAAGCAGCCGGCGCACATTCTCTTCACAGAGTTGCTGGGAAATATCCAGGCCAAGGGCAGTGAGCTTGATGGAAATATTCGCATCGATACCGGCCTGCTTGATAGCATCAAGGACCGTGATAAAATCCTGTGTGGCTGCTCTGGCCTCCCGGTCATCTGAAACGTTTTCACCAAGGTGATCGAGAGAAACGTGCATGCCCCTTTGATTCAGCACTCGTGTAGCCTCTATGGCTTCATCCAGCGCTTCACCTGCCACAAAGCGGCGGGAGACACTACGAGTTGCCGAGTTGGTGATAACGAAGTTACGTAAATTGTCATTTTGAGCCAGATACAACAGCGTATCTCTGAGTACCATTGCGCGGTTACCTCCTTGTTCCGTAACAACGCTGTTCCTGCTGGTAGATGGCTCCTCTGCTATCTGCCAGTATAAAGCTATGTAAATGGTTGTAAGATGTCAGAACCAAAGTCCTCATATGTGGCTTACAAGGCTATTTTCTCTCCTTGAGTATACATCTGATACAGAGTTGAAAGCAACCTGTTCTATGCTGGTAGGCGGTTCATCACTGCATCATATAGTGGGAAGGATGCCTGGGATCGAGACGAATACCTACCAAATGGCCTGCCTGGTAGCCCATATCGAGTCGTTGGCCCTTAAACGTCCACCTGCGTCCTGTTCGTGGGTCTGTCCAGGTGGCGGTCACCAAGCATGTCTGATGAGCTATGTTGTCCCTTCTTACATGTGTGATGATCGCGCCTACATCAGTTCCGTATGCCTTGAGCCACCTGTAGTTAGAGACATAAAACACCGCAGAGCCACCTATCAGCAAAAGGAGGGCTCCAGTAAGTGCCAGATCGAGAATAAGGATAGAAGTCATGCGCCTTTCCTTTCGAGACCTACGAGGAGTCAGCAACGTGTGTGGATCCTCATGATAAAGTAACAACGTTCTTCGCTTCAATAACTGGCCAAGCTCAACCTTGCATGCTTCATTATAACTTATTCTTCAGATAAATGGAAAAAAATGACGCAGTTCGATTTTTTGGTCACATGCGGATATTCGTGAGAACACGAGGAGAGGCACCAATGAGTAACAACTGGCTTCGTTTTCGTGGAACGCTACTTCGTATGAGAGGAAGCGGTGGTGAGTATCCCTTGTGGTTTGCAGGTCTGCACGCACACGGCAACAAGTTTCCCATCAGCTCCGGTTGGGTCCTGGACAAGAGCGGCGGCCCATTCTGGTTGAGTGTAAAGCGCGTTCAGATAATCGGGGGAAAGGACAGCGATCGTATGCTCTGCCTCGATAGTGGCTTTGCGCACCCGTTTCGCATTTTAGAGCGCAAGGCATAGCCTAAGCCTCTTGCTCCGGGCCGATACGGCTCCACAGACCAAGGCGTAATAATTCGTTGCGGGCCTCAAAACCAAACGAATCCGGGTCCATTGAACGTCCATGCCGGATGACGAGTCCGCGCAGCATCTCTATCTGCTCGGATTTACTGGCGGCATCCCGTTCAAAGGGGATATGCTGGGCGAGTTGCTCGATTGCTTGCCTGTTGTACCATTGTTCTTGCGTCTCTGCCATGGCAAAATAGGTAAATTGTACACGCCCTGAACGTTTTGTCAGGTGTGAGCCGCAATAAAACTCAAGACATGCTGCCACGCGTCTGCGGAAACATCGGCAAACTCGACGGCACGCCGGTCAAAGAAACTATGGGGAGCACCAGGATAGATAACGATCTCATGTTCAACGCCAGCCTCATCCAGCACCTCGTCAAAGCGCTGTACGGCGCTGATAGGAATATTCGGATCGGCCCCACCAAACAGGCCAAGCACAGGATAACGGATCTTGTGAGCCTGCTCCAATAACGTCCCCCTGCCGCCAAAATCCCTGGTCACCCCGGCATAGAAGCCGATAACGCCAGCAAATCCAAAGTCCTGTGTGCCACTGAGGAAAGAGAGGGTACCACCCATGCAAAAGCCGACGGTGAAGGTGGATCGATGAGCCCCCTCGCCTGAGCGCAAATAGGCGAGAGCCGCCGCAACATCAGCAAAGAATGTCTCTAGCCTTATCTGTTGCACATGAGGCATGTACTCAAATGAGTCATCGCGCGAACCAATGCCGGCAGTGCGACCAAAGTAGTCAATGGCCACCGCGGTGATACCGATCTCGGCAAAGCGCAGGGCCAGTTCTTTGTAGAATTGATGGAGGCCGCGTACATCTGGAAATATGAGGATTTGCGCACCAGTTGGCTTTCCTGGCTGAGCAGCGTAGGCGGCAAAGCGATTCCCGTCCGCTGCTTCGAGCACGATATCTTCGCCATGGGCAGCGCCAGCCTCGCTTGGAGGCAGGGGAGGACGAGCATTATCATCATAACACATGTGACAGCTTACTCCTTTATTTCGTTTTTGTATGTCCTTGTGACTATTGTAGCCAATATTCTTTCTTTGTGCCAGGGTAACAAAGAGACACATGATTTCTCAAAAGAGCATCGTGATACACGTTAAACCACCAGGAGCATAGCCATTTTGCCCTATAGCCCCGCCCGGCATTTGACCATCGCAGTACATCAGTGTTACTGTAATTTCATGCCAATGTACAATTTAGAAATAGCTGTCATCAAACAAAGGTGGATGAACAACAATGCTTTGCACATTCTGTAATTCAGCCAGGTTAGACAATCAAGCACCCTGTCCGCGATGTGGCGCACCTTCGCCCCTCCTTGCTAATGCTGGAAGTTCCGCGACAACCATGCAGTGGGGAAATGGCGCTCCAGCGACGGGCAACCTGGCGATGAACAACCAGGCTTCACCCGTTATGACTCAAACATCCACTCAGCAACAGCAGCAAGGGCAGCAACTGTCTCTTTTACCTGTCCCCTACCAGCCGCAAGCGCCTTTCATGACTATGCAGGCAGGAAATGGGCTCATACCTATGCAACAGCCGGGGACACTGTCTCCGGCACTGCCAGGCAACGGTCAGGATGGAGCCATTTATGTTCCGCCAATGTATACCAAACCGCGAGCCATTATTCCTCGCTACCGCGCAATAAGTGGATTACTGAGTGTACTGATCGTTTCCATACTTCTTTGTACCGGGGTCAGCTATTATCTCAATGCAAGTGGAAAACTGACAGCTATCAAACAGCTCTATGGCTTTGAGCCCCCGCCTAGTGCAAAACCGGCAGCAACACCTGTACTGGCAGACCCTAAAGCAAATCCTGACTTTGGGCCGGCATATAGCATCATCAATTCGGCCACTACCAACTCGCGTATCGACCCCGTCTCTCACGCGTCAACTCAGCCAGCCAACGTCTTCCAGGTAAACCAGACCATCTACCTGACCTATAGTGTGCAACGCCCTAAGTCACCTGGTGTGATGAGCATCAAATGGTATACCAATGGTTCTTTCTACCAGTCTCCCACGCCAATACAGGTCGCGACAAACGCGATTACGGGTTATACTACCCAGAAATATACGCTACCAGCCGAGGGCATGGTAGAGCTGTATTGGAATGATAAGCTGGCGATCCGGCTCTATTTCGTCGTGAGGTGAAGGGAATAGATACATTTCTTCGTAAGTAAAATGGCTCTCAGTGGCTGCGCCGCTAAGAGCCATTCTCTATCCAAAAGTGCTTTTCTTGTTCAACTGCACTGCGTATCGACGTTCACATTCCCGAGGACCTCTACCTGGCAGGCGAGGCGCATATTGGGGTTCTTCTTACGATCACCGCGCAGCCAGAACTTTTCCATAAATGTGAGGGGATTGGTATTTGACGAGGGAGAAACCGCTACGCGGTCTGTACCGCACAAACCATTGCCATGACAGTTAGCGTATTTCCACATGCCACAATACACGGGAACATCGTTCTCCAACGCGGGGTAGCGTACACTGTCGCCTACCGGCACTTCGACCTGGACATTTTCACGTACAAAAGTAATGGTTGGCAAGACTCTATCCTCCAGGTTTATTTGTTGATTACAAAGCCAATTGCAAGCAATTGGCGAAATATCCTGGTCAGAGTGTAGCACAGAGTGCAAAGAGCGTCAACAAGGCAGGGCGACCGCCAGGGTCGCCCCTACTATGGGACGAAGCGGCTTGCCAAGGCTGTGTATAGTAGGGGCGACCCTGGCGGTCGCCCTGGAGGGGTCGCTACCTCAAGTGACGACGAGGGTAACCGCTAACTTCTGAGGCTGAACCGCTGGACCTGAGTCACTATCGCTCACTGTCAATGTTGCCGTGTAGGTACCTGGGGATAACGAGGCGCTATTGCAGTCCACCTCGAGCAGGATATCGTTCCCCGGATTAAGCGATCCAGGAGGGGTATACACGGTCAACCACGAGGCTGTCGACTTTGTCACCCAGTATAGCGTTTTGGAGCCAGTGTTGGAAATATCCAGCAATTGAGTTGATTCGGTGACAATATTATCGTGGCTGAAATCCATAGTGCTCGTTGAAAGCGTGATCTGAGCCCGTCCCTGCACCACAATACTCACGGTTATCCTCTGTGCAGGCACTTTTGACCCGGGGTCGCTATCAGCGACGGTAAGAGTGGTGTACAGGGTTCCCGCACCTGCCTGCGCGACGTTAGGAGTGACGGCGATACCGGTGCTTCTGTTGGGAGCCAGGCTACCAGCTGCTGAAGACACGGGAGCAAATGTTGCTCCATTCTGATCCTCCGCAATGACCCAATTGAGCGTGGCATTACCGGTATTGCTAAGCGTAAACGAGAGTGGCGCGGGATTTGTCCCTTGCAGCGTCGTGAAATTCAGCCTGCTTAGATTCAAGCTGATGACAGCAGTCAGAGGAATACTCACGGATAACGAAACTGGAACTTGCTTGGTGAGCCCTCCCCCATAGGTAAATGTCAGCGTCCCCTGATACGATTGGGGTTTGAGCGCGGCCGCATTGATATTGATAGCTACAGCCCCCGACTGGTTTATTTCCAGGTGTCCACTGGCAGGCGTTGCATTGAGCCAGTTCGCTCCATCGACTGTAGCCGCTGTTACTGTCCAATCTAATGGCCCTCCGCCACTATTTTGTAACGTGATGGTTTGTGCGGCGGGATTTTGTCCCACGGATGCAAAACTGAGTGACGGTGGCGATGCGATCAAGTTTCCAGGGGCCGCGACGCTGAGAGCCACCGTCACCGCCGGATTCGTTCCGCCCTTGAAATTGATCGTTCCCTGGTATGATCCTATTGCTAGCTGCTGAGATTGGACACTCACCTTCATTGTCTGACTGGTATGTGCGGCAAGATGGCCACTGGAAGGATTGATGGAGAGCCAGGGTGCGCCATCACCAGTTACAATAGAGCTATTCCAGTCAAGCGGTCGACCTCCAGTATTTTGCACCGTAATGGCCTGGTCAGCCGGATTCTGGCTTGTAGTTCCTGAATAGGTCAACGAAACAGGCGTAATGGTCAGTGCGGCCGGGGGAGCAGATTTGACGGTCATGGTTACAGTGAGGATCAACGGCCGATCGCTACTTCCCCGCTGGATAAAGGTGATATGGCCGCTATAGGCTTGGGGAGCCAGCGTACCAGCATTGACTACCACTTGAGTAATGCCGCGACCTGAAAAGGTGCCTGTGTTGGGAGAGACGGTGAGCCAGGGCTGGTCGCTACTCGCCTGCCAGGTGAGTTGTCGCCCTCCTGCGTTAATGAGGATGAAATCTTTTTTCGAGACAACACCAGGAACACTCGTACCGAAATCTAGTTTTGAGGTTGACAGCTGCAGTTGTGGGGGAGCCAGTGATGATTGTTCAACTGTTATAATTGCTGAAACGCTCACCGTCTGATCTTTTCCGCTATCAATGGCATGAATCGTGTGCTGTCCCACTGACCAGTTGGCAGGCACGATGATCTGTACAGAAAACGTGCCAATGTCATCCGCATGGGCGCGAAGAGGTCTTCCATTCCCATCTAAGATAGGATTGCTATTTTGATCGTACGTAAAAGTAAGGGGGTCGTTGATGCCAAAACCTTTGCCAGCCAGGACAAAGGTATCATCTACACGTAGTTGATCCGGAATAGCGGTTACTACCTGGGAATTCGGGGCAGGCTTCTTATTGATGAAAGCGTAGGCAAGCAGGCCACTTGCGACTAAGAAAATCAGGCATGAGATAGTGAACAGCGTGGGTACGTAGCGCTGCTGTAACAGAGGCTTGCCACGAAAGATCACCTCTTTTTTGAGAGGTGCAGCCGCGGGCAGGTAGCGCTGATGAGCACGCAAACCATGAGCTTCTTTTTTGTCACCAGCCGGAGTGGTACTCCGTCGAAGGGTGGGGAGGGAGGAAGCCTCGGGGAGATCACGAGGTAAACCTGGGGCAGGCGTGATCTCCGGCTCCTCTTTCTCCTGTTGCACAACAGCGCCCGGGTTGGACGATCTCGCGGGTGGTCGTTGCACCGCGAGCATCGCCGATTGGTAGGGTTGATCTTCAGGATGCAGGCCCGAGTAATGCCCGGCACGGTGCGGAGATGCAGGGGGAATTGTTCGTCGCCGGGTGCGAAGCGCAGACCTCTCCACCACTGCGCTTCTCTTGCCGCTCGGAGCGGTGAGAGCGCTCCTGGTAGAAACCCTGGTCGTGTTTCCTGCGAAGGATTGCCCACAGCGACTGCAGGTCACAGCTTCTGCACGTGACAATTTATGGCAGTTAGCACAACGTTTTGTTTGCATACAGGTGTCTCAGGTGTGTCGATGGTATGTTCTGCGGATATCCAATGATACATGCTGGTATAGTAAAACATATTGTACCATATCATGTGACATAAGAGAACCTTCGAAGGCGAAAGAGGGTTGAAGCCATGATGCATCAATGGGGATAGACATTGGCGGGGAAACTCAGCTTATCACCTGTCAGGTTAAAGGAGACCGTGCCAAGGTAGCTGATGGTGCCATCAGTCCCATTAACAGTTAGCGTGTATGAGTCCAGAGCAAGATTAGCAAATGAGAAGTTACCTGAGCCATCAGCAGTAACGATGATTGTCTGATTCGTTGAATTATTCAACAGGTTCAGGCTAGACCCAGGCAGTCGTTTGCTGGATGTACAATTGCTATCGGAACAGGCAATGACGGACCCACTGAAGGTATAGCCGGTGACCGTCAAAGTGACATTGACAGTCTGTGGACTGTTCTGAACGATCGCCCCACCATTGCCAAAGGCTGAGACGGTAATCGTGCCAGAATAAATCCCTGGTGACAAGTTTCGAGGATTGACGCCAACCGGTACGGTAGCGCTGCCTGTCCCCGATGCCGGCGGACCCAGAACAAGCCAGCCACTACTGCCTGAATCGCCTTGCGCTTGCCAGGTTACGGGAAGAGCACAGGCGCCAGTCTCACTCAGCGAGAGGTTCTGGGTGGATGACGACGACTGACCCTGGATACCGGAGAGCATCAGGTTCGGCGGCCCTACCTGCAACTGGCATGGTTGCAGGACGGTCAGCGTCACAGTGAAGAATCGTGGGCTACCCTGTGCAGCAGTATTCGACCCATCTGTCGCGCTTAGCGAGACCCGGGTACTATACGTGCCAGCGTTTAAACCAGCAGTGTTCACGGAAACCGTTATGGGGACAGATTGACCACTAGCCACCAGGGAGCCGGATGCAGGTGCCAATGCCAACCAGCTAGCCGGGTTTGTGAGAGTCGTATGCCAGCTCAGCGGCCAGGCGCAATTACCGGTACCTGTGATTGAAACCGACTGAGGGCCCGGGTTAGAGCTGCCCTGGGTAGCACTAAAGGCTAAAGAACTCAACGAAGGCGGCTGCAGTGTACAGGGTGGAAGCACCAGTAGATTGACGGTAATCGTCTGAGGGCTGCCAGCAGCAGGAGCACCATTACTATCTGCACCGACGAAGACGACCTGTCCCACGTAGGTATTGGGAGTGAGATTAGCAGTATAGATACTGATGGTTACCTGGCCAGTCTGACCGGGAGCGATACTTCCACCTGTAGGACTGGCAGCGAGCCAGGAAGTCATGATATTGACGGTGGTATGCCAGCTGAGTTGGCTTTTACCGGTATTGGTAATCGTTACGACCTGGCCCGGGGGATTCGGCAAACCTTGCGTCGTACTGAAGTTAAGGCTGAGGGGTGTGGCTCCCATAATTGGCGCGGAAGGTGATGGAGGCGCCTGGACGATCAACTGCACCATAACCGTCTGCGTGCTCTGTGCGACTGTAACAATAATATAGCTATTGTAGGTTCCAGGTCTTAGAATGGAGGCATTCACCCCAATCGCAGTTACAGCGTTTGTGGAACCTTTTATTTGCCCGCTGGCGGGTGTGAGTGACAGCCAGTTAGCGGCGGAGAGAGCCTTCCAATTGACTGTTCCAGAGCAACTCGAATTGGCGCTCAAACTCAGCGATTGATAGCTCGGATTGCTCTGACCCAAAACGGCCGTGAAGGACATACTGCCAGCGCTCAGAGTCAAGCCGCAACGCGGCAAGATAGTGAGAGAGACACTGATGGTCTGTGGGCTATTATAGACTCCATGACCGGCCGAGATTGAAAGCACGTCGGTGTAGACACCAGGCAACAGGGCGCGGCTATGGACAATCAAATGGAGCAGGCTGCTCGAGCGAGGGACCACGACCCCCGAAGACACATCGGTACTTAACCAGTTGCTACTCGCATCAAACATGATGGGCAGCAGGCTCTGGCTCGCCACAGGGAGCGCGTTATTCGCGATTATCGACCAATCCAAAGGCTGTGTGCCTGGATTGCTGACCGTCAACACCTGCGCCGGGGGATCGGCCTCGCCATCGAGCGCGGTAAACGAGAGCACAGGCGGTATCACTTCCAGCACTGGCCCTGGATTAGCAGGCAATGGACGCACCGTCATGGTTACGTGTACCCACTGGGCCTCACCGATGTTGGAAGTAAAGGTAATTGTCCCCTTGTAATCTCCTGGCTTGAGATTAGCGCGTTCAACGGCAACAGCAATGGTCTGACTCGCACTGAACGTACCTTGAGGGGGAGAGAGCAGTAGCCAGGGTTGATCACTATTTGCCGCCCATGAGATCGAGCCACCACCCGAATTATGCAAGGTCAGCGATTGGATAGTGTTTGCTCCCAGGTAGTCAGCGCCGAAATCAAGCGAAGTTGTATCGATGAGCAGATGTGACGGGCGCGTGGGCCCGGAGCCGATGATTTGTAATGTAGCGCTGGCTGTATAGCGCGTTGAGATATCTTCAGCCTCGATCGTGTGGTAGCCAGGAGTCCAGGTGGCATCAACGAGCATATTCACATCCGCGGACCCGTTTGAATCAATTTTGATAAGAGCAGAGCCGCCGGTCAGTTGCACCGATTCCTGAATATCATGGGTTAAATAGACATGCGTGAAGGAAGAGAAATGATGGATATGCAGCATGACTGTCTGACCTATTCTGGCCACATTTGAGGAAAGGGTCAGCGAGGGTGGGCCATTGGACACATTGACTGAATGGCGGGGGTGTAAAAATGCGACAGAAATCAGGGCTCCATCCGTCACAAAAGCGATGATCGCCAGTATGACCAGGACGACAAAGGTCATATGCATGCGAGGGTGTTTAGCTCGCTTAACAAGCTGCGGGGTCAGAGGGAGGGTAACCAATCCCTCCGCGACAGCGCGGCGCCAATCATCTTCCTCAATGCGGGCAATCTCGGCGCTGTTTGGGAAGTGCCGCGCCATCAAAGGGTCTGTCCGATTCGACCAGGTATCATCTTCGCTCTCATCGGAATCGCCATCCGGTTGCAGCCATGGCCAGTGATCGGGAATATGTTTCCCCAGGTCCTTTTCCTGTTCAGCCGAAGATTTCTTCGAGATCTGCGGCAAAGGAGTGCTATTGCGCTGGATATCGGCGGAAATATCGCGAATTGGCGATAATCGCGATGCATGCAGCATACGGCGATTGCCCTGTTCAATCTCGGCAATACGCCTGGCAGCCTCAGTGAGGCTCTTAACAGTGTGCTCCACAACATACTCGTTGCCGTACTCTTCTGGCGCTATTGGAGCTTCGGATGGAGGAGTATCCAGGCGTTCAGGTTGAGATTGGGGGACGGCTGGTTGGGGGCCGGTAATACGTTCCAGTGGATCGTCGCTAACCTCAACATGTTTAGGAGGCACGGCGATGACAGGAGAAAGCTTTAGCGTCTCCTCCTTAACGATATCCGCTGACTGCCCCAGCTGGCTTCGTAAGAGCGACCGACAACTTTCACAAAATACTGAGGCCGCCTCACGAGGCTTGCTGCAACGCAAACATTGACTCATGTCCTGCTCTTCTTGCGCATTGCTCCCGAAGATTTGTGTGTTCTTATTGTCTCATGCGTTCCCTGAACACAGCCAGGATATCACCCAAAATACCTATCCGGCT
>MNIY01000161.1 GCA_001919995.1 Ktedonobacter sp. 13_1_20CM_4_53_11 | reverse complement strand
TTTCAACCAGCACGCCATAATTGTGGCCGTGCAGGCGTTCGCATTTCCCGCCATAGGTGATAAAGTGGGCTGAGCTAAAGCGTAGATTACCACCTTCTATCTTCACCTTGCGCAAAATCTGCTCTTCCTCCATACTTTGACCCCATTTCTTTCATGAAATTCATCGTTCTTAAAACGATAACATGGAGGAGTGAAAGAAACAAGAGAGGAATCCCCCATGGATGGAGTGATCGCGGTGGGCCAGGATCTGGTTCTCCCAGGTCATCACAATTATCGGCTTGATCTCGGTACCAGGCCTATTTGGGGGTGAGCCGTAACCGGACGACTCCTGGCATCGGCAGGTCGAAATCAACGTGAGCGATGCCATTATGCGGAACTATATCCGGTAATGGATGTTCATCCAGCATGTCGGCAGCATGCAGCTTCGCCCATTGTTCTGCTGTAGGCCAGGCGTCCTCCGACTTCCAGTAGTTCGCGATGTTCGAGTGAACGGCATCGACACGTGCCAGTGAACACTGGTATGCCCGCTCCGTTAGTTGTTCGATGCGCACCTCGAGGTGACGATCCAGCAGCGGGTCGCCCTGGCTCTTCGATTGATCGAGGGTGCCGTTCCACGCCAGGATATCTATCGTACCATCGGGCTTGCGAGTTGCCCAGGCGTCTACCAGTGACCTGGCGCCATCGCCCCGCAGTTCACATTGGACGAGGTCTGTCCCCAGGCCCTCCGCAAGAGCGATGGCCCAGTAGCGGGGCTTGTGCAGGTTTCCAATCGTGAGCAAGCCGAACCCCCCGTGGAAAAGCTGTGAAGCCCGGCCCAGTTCTTCGAAGTGATCGCTGATCACCCAATAAGCAAGAGCGTCGTCGCGTCCTTGTACGCTCTTCATGCCATGAAGGATAAATGGGGCGCCAAATGCCGAGTCGTTGACGAGGCCGAAATGCGTCGGTGACACACCCCATTCCGTCCACCAGATTCTTACCCCTTCAAAGCCGTAGCTCTTGAGCGTCTGATGCAAGTCTAACGGCAGATTGTTATAGGAATGGGTCGAGAGAAAGTCCAGCGGCGCACGCTCTCGACGCACGAAGTCGAGAAAGTCGGCCATCCATCCCACCGCTGCCGTAGCCGGTCCCCCCACTAGCAGTCGCTCGTCAACGGACTTGATGGCTCGGGCAGCCTGGTCGTACAGTCGGAAATAATCCACCTGGGTGCCTGTCCAGAACCCTGGGAAGTTGGGCCCGAACCCTACCAGGTTGGGTTCGTTCCAGATCTCGAAGCCCCACTGGCTGACCTCTTCGATGCCATAGTGCTCCACCAGGTGCGCAGCGAGCTGGTGATTCAGCTCGCCCCAGCGCTGCCAGTCGCGTGGCGGTGAGGTGATCCCACGGTACGTGAAAACCGTCGCCTCGGGATTGGACGCAAGATCACGCGGCATAAAAGACACCTCTACAATGGGGCGAAGACCCAGGTCCAGCAGGCGGTCGTATATGCGATCAATGGCCGTAAAATCGTAGCTGGCCTCCCCTGCAACTTCCCTGTACACCCCCTGCTCATCGTCCAGAATGGCATGGGCACGTATGTGTGTGGCGCCAAGTTCCCTTCGCGCCAGGCTCAGGGCCTCCTGGAACTGGGCGCCAATCTGGCTGCCGCCAGGTCCCTCGCCGTAGAACAGCTGCGAGAGGTGCTCAGAGCCGAGCATATGCCAGACAGGGTCGAGCTGCCCTGCCGCTGTCCTTGCCTGGACGCGCAGAGTCAGCGGGTGCGCGTTCTCCACTCCTGGGCTCGCTTCAACAGGCGCCGAAAGCTCACCCGGGGGGACATTCACATCAAAGATCGAGGCGATTGCGTACCAGTACCGTTTGCCGGGTATGCCTGTCGTATCGGCGAACAATGGTCCCGGCACGGCAAGCATATCACCCATCCCACCATGATCAAGGCGTACGAATGGGCCATGAGCAGATTCGCTGCGATGAACGAAGTAGCCCATCGCCCCGACCACCGGTTGCCAGCGCATCGTGACCTGGCCAGCTCCCGGCTCAGCCACAAGATCGCTCGGAGGTGGTAGGACAGTCGCCGGACGACTCTGTACCTCTGTGTCAGCTTGTCGACCGGTGTGATCCTCCCCATCAGGGTGAGCATGCGCCTGATTGTTCGCAGAAGGGTCCATGTTCATCTTGTCATCCTCAGCTGTCTCATTCCTTATTCAGCCGCGCCTACCCCATTTTAGCCTTTCAGACCCGTCATTGCAATCCCTTGCAAAAAAGTTCCCCTTGTTGAACACTCGAAGGCGTTTGAGTCGTGTACTATGATATAGTAGGCATAGAAAACAATTCGATCACTGTACTAACCACCGAATGGAGGTATAGAGAAAGGAACAGACTATGGAACTCGGATTGGTCGGACTTGGGCGCATGGGCGCCAACATGGCACAACGATTATTACGTTCTGGTCATACTGTCGTCGGTTATGTCCGCCACGCGGAAAAAGTGCAGGAACTCCAGAAAGAGGGAGCCATCACGCACGGAGCAACGTCGTTGGAAGATCTCGTCAACAAGCTTTCCACGCCTCGCGCTATCTGGCTCATGGTACCCGCGGCCTCAGTGGATGCGACGTTGGGTAACATTGTCCCGCACCTCGCTCCCGGCGATATCGTCATCGATGGCGGCAACTCATACTATCACGACGATATCCGGCGCGCAGCCGAGCTCAAAACCCAAGACATCCACTACGTTGACGTTGGCACGAGTGGCGGCGTTTGGGGACTTGAGCGCGGCTACTGCCTGATGATCGGTGGAGAGGACGAGGTCGTCAAGCATCTCGACCCGATCTTCACTACCCTGGCCCCCGGCATCGATGCAGCAACCCGCACTCCCGGCCGGGAGAACATGGGGGGAACTGCCGAGCAAGGCTACCTCCACTGTGGACCAAACGGTGCAGGCCACTTCGTCAAAATGGTCCACAACGGCATCGAGTATGGCGTCATGGCCGCTTACGCCGAGGGATTGAATATTATCCGTCATGCTAATGTCGGCAAGAATCAGCAACTGATCGACGCCGAGACATCCCCGCTAGAGCATCCAGAATACTACCAGTACGATTTCAACCTTCCCGATGTGGCTGAAGTCTGGCGGCGCGGCAGCGTGATCGGCTCGTGGCTGCTGGATCTGACGGCCAGTGCGCTCCTCAAGAGCCCCAACCTCGACAAATTCTCGGGCCGGGTATCGGATTCTGGGGAGGGGCGCTGGACCATTGCCGCATCCATCGATGAGTCCGTTCCAGCCCTTGTGCTGAGTTCAGCGCTCTACGAACGCTTCAGCTCACGTGGGGAGGCCGATTTCGCCAACAGGTTGTTATCCGCAATGCGGTTCGAGTTTGGCGGCCACCTGGAAGTGGAGAATCCTAAGTCAGAAGGTGCATCATGACAGATACCTATTCAGACACGCTCGTCTTCTTTGGAGTTACGGGCGACCTTGCGTATAAACAGGTCTTCCCGGCCTTGCAGTCGATGATCCGGCACGGGCACCTCGACATGCCCGTCATCGGAGTCGCAGGGAGACCCTGGAGCATTGAACAGTTGCAAGCTCATGTCCGTGCCAGCCTTGAGGAGCACGGGGGCGTGGACGAGAAGGCGTTCGCGAAGCTATGCTCACTGCTTCAGTACGTCTCCGGTAGCTATAACGATGAGACAACCTATACAAAACTGCGTCAAGTGCTCGGTTCCGCGCAGCACCCCTTGTACTACCTGGCAATCCCGCCTAGTATGTTTGGCCCCGTAGTGGAGGGACTGGGAAAAACAGGCATTGCTAAAAATGCTCGTGTAATCGTCGAGAAGCCTTTCGGACGTGACCTTGCCTCTGCCCAGTCCCTGAATCAGATCCTGCACTCCGTTTTTCCCGAGTCGGCTATCTTCCGCATCGACCATTACCTTGGCAAAGAGCCGGTCCAGAACATTCTCTACTTCCGCTTTGCCAACTCGTTTCTCGAACCCATCTGGAACCGGAACTACGTCGAGAGCGTGCAGATCACTATGGCTGAGAAATTCGGCGTGTCCGGCCGGGGAAAATTCTATGAAGAGACCGGGGCAACCCGCGATGTCGTACAAAACCATATGCTGCAGTTAGTCTCTATTCTCACGATGGATGCCCCTACGACTGAAGATTCTGATTCCATTCGCGACGAGAAGGCCCGAATCCTCAAGGCAGTGCGGCCACTTGATCCTTCGGATGTCGTGCGGGGGCAATACCAGAGCTACCGCCAGGAGGATGGTGTCGCTCCCGATTCGCAGGTCGAGACGTTTGCTGCGGTGAAACTCTCTATCGACTCCTGGCGTTGGGCTGACGTGCCGTTCTTCATCCGAGCTGGCAAGCGCTTGCCCGTGACTGCCACGGAGATAGAGGTTACACTTAAACGTCCGCCCCAGGCCGTATTTGGGGAAGTTCAGCCTCCTCAGTGTAATTATTACCGCTTCCGTATCAGTCCCATCGTCAAGATCTCGCTTGGTGCCCGGGCTAAAATTGCGGGAGAGGCCATGAGGGGTGAAGAAGTCGAGCTTGTCGCAGTCCACCAGGCTCCCGACGAGATGCCGCCATATGAGCGGCTCCTCGCAGCAGCCATGAAGGGTGAGGAAACGCTCTTTGTACGTGAGGACTCCGTCGAGGCGGAGTGGAAGATAGTGGATCCCATCCTGGGGAACGTCACTCCTCTCTATGAGTACGCGCCCGATACCTGGGGTCCACCGGAGGCGGACAAGCTGGTTGAACCTTATGGAGGCTGGCATAATCCGGCCCCAAGTGAATCCTCAGGGGCTTCTGGACCACAGCCTGCTAAAGAGGAATCTTGAATCATCCAATTCCTTTCGCTTGGGCTAAACCCCACAGGCGGTGATAACAGGTAGCTTTTGGGTAGGGCTGTTGCAAGATCAGGGAGAAGCATGGACCCAGGAGGTGACCGCCTCCTGGGAGTGTGATGTGCCCACGCTCCTTCCCATTTCGTTGCCACTGATGTCGGTTATCGGAGTCCTTGCAACAGCCCTGAGCTCTTGGGGAAGAGCTATGTTACTTCGCAGTTTATTCTGCTATACTGGTCCATAATTTATTGCGCTCGCTTGCCATAAGATCAATGATTTTGTTATAGTAACAAAAAAACATATAATTATCAGGAAAGTTTTATGCCGAAAGATGCAGAACGATCCCAAATAGTCATGCCACCGAAAGACAAGGGGGAGTCTGAGTGGGGCACTGCGCTTCATGGGTCGCGACCGAGACGACGCGGGATCTGCCTCTACCTCTCGCTAGCTCTGGTCGCTCTAGCCGCGATCGTGGTCCTGACCAGCCTGTTAATACATTTGGGCTCAACCGGCCCGCTTGCCTCCGGCAAGCGGCTTACAGTGCCCGCAGGACCATTAGGCTCCTTTATCAAACCGCCCTATAACGCATCTCAGGTGAATGCTCTCATGAATCTGGGTGATCGTATGACCTACAAGCAGCTCGCCTTCCTCTATGTCACGCGTATGTCGCTGGCCGAGAAACTTGGCCAACTGATTATGACCGAGAGCGAGCAGAACGCCTATTCTGATGACCTCGACTATATGATTACCCAGTTGCATGTTGGCGGGATGATTATGTATGAATCTCACCTGCAGACCGCCGATCAGGCGAGGGCGACAACCGGCCAGGCCCAGCACCGTGCGAAGATCCCCCTTTTGATCTCGGTCGATGAAGAGGGCGGCGCGTACGTCAATCGCCTGGAGCATATCTATGGATCGCGGCCCGGTCCCTGGGAGATCTACCAGTCGGGGAACCTGAATTTTGACCGCCAGCAGGGAATGAAAATGGCCCAGGACCTGCTCACACTCGGTCTCAATACCGACCTGGCTCCTGACGTGGACGTAATGATTGTCCCCGGCTTCGACACCGCCGATCGCACCTTTGGCACCACGGCCGATTCGGTGATCAAATATGCTGGTCCCAATATCGAAGCCATGCAGAGCCATGGGCTGATTGCCTGCATGAAACACTATCCCGGCGGCCTTGGCGATACACCATACGATGCACACGATATTCTGCCAACCGATGGCCGTTCCCGAGACCAGATCTACGCGACCGAACTCGCGCCATATAAGACTTTCATAAACTCGCCCAATCCGCTCATGCGGCCTGGTATGATCATGTCTACCGACGTGCTGATGCCCGCCATCGACCCGAATATGCCAGCGGAACTCTCGCACAAATTCATGACAGACATCCTGCGTAATGAGTTTGGCTACGATGGCGTGGTTCTCACCGATGCCCTCTACATGGGTGGCATTTCCGCGCGGTGGAGTGAGCCCGAAGCAGCAGTGCTGGCAATCCAGGCCGGGAACGACATGATCTTGAGTCCGATGGGCAGCGCCCGCACAGCGGCCGTGATCGAGGCACTCAAACAGGCACTCAACGATGGCCGGCTCTCTATGCAGCGCGTAAACGAGGCGGCGGCTCGCATCATTGCTTTGAAGATGCAATATCACCTCATGCCTGCTACGCTGCCGCGGGATTAATATGAGATGAGAAGCTACAGGTAAACAGGAGTCTTTATGTCGATCCCTACAGAACAGTCGCAGTTGTCATTGCCTCTACAGCAGCCATTTGGCAATCCGGTCCATGGGCAGGAGCAGTTGCCTGAGCGTCCCGCGAGACACAAAGCCCCTGGATGGACGAAAGCGCTGGTCCTGCTCCTACTCGCCTTCCTGGTCGCAACCCTCGGAGGCGATATCCGGCAAATGGTGACGGGTTTAGCGGCCCCTGCGCCGCAGATATTCGAAATGACAGGCCCTTTCATCCAGAAGCCTCTCAATCCGGATCAGGTGAATAAACTGCATCAGCTCTCGACCTACATAAACTATAAGACCCTGGCCAAAATGTATCTCTCGCGTATGACCCTTGATCAGAAACTTGGCCAGCTCTTCATGGTACAGTATTGGGGCTACACCTACTCAAACGACCTGGAAACGATGATCCACGATCAATATGCAGGCGGTGTAATTATGTATGGTGCCCAGATGCAAACCTTTAATCAAACGAAAAACGATATTACGCATATGCAGAAGAAGGCCTGGATGCCGCTGCTGATCTCCACCGACGAGGAAGGGGGCTTCGTTGAGCGCATTATGAATATTTATGGGCATCGCCCAGGGGCACTGGAAACATATCAGACAGGAAAAATAGAGAACGCAGCAAAGCTGGGACACAGCATCTCTCACGACTTGCAAGCGCTGGGAATCAACACGGATCTCGCACCAGATGTGGATGTGCCGGTAGTGATGGGGCCAGACCAGTATATGCGTACCTGGGGTTACACTCCACAATCGGTGATCCAATGGGGCGGGACATATCTGCGTGCCATCCAGGGAGACGGAGAGATTGGCTGCCTCAAACACTTCCCCGGCCTTGGTGCCGCCACCACAGATGCCCACTCAGAACTGCCGGTGGTCCAGCGCTCGCTGGACCAGCTCTACTCGACTGAACTGGCGCCATACAAATACTTTGCGCATACTCAGAACAAATTGGAGAATCCAGGCATGATTATGACGACCGACGTACTGATGCCGGCGGTTGACCCGAATATGCCCGCGGAACTCTCGCATCCCTTCGTTACCGATATCCTGCGTCATCAGCTTGGCTATAACGGCGTAGTTCTCACTGACGCGCTCTACATGCTGGGTATTGCGAATAAGTGGAACCTGACCCAGGCCGTAGTGCTCGCGATTGAGGCAGGCAACGACATGATCCTGGGTGTGCGCGATTCCTCCGAACTGAGCTCTTCTGTCGCGGCTCTCAAGCAGGCCATTGCCGCCGGCGGACTCTCGATGGCGAGTATCAACGAGTCGGTGACACGCATCATCGCCCTGAAGATCCAGTACCACCTCTGGCCTAGCACTCCGGAGCTTTAGAGGCTATCTCTCCCTCGATGACCTGTAGCAAAGTGGTTTACCCCCTCTACAGCCGTGTGCTATACTATACCAGTGCTAGCAGGAGCTTTTCCTGTATCTAAATGAAAGATTTAGGAGAAATCAACGATGACAGTTGCCGAGAGCTTTGAAGCAATGCCAACCGTACTTAATTCTGCGGCAGCAGCAGGGATGAACAAAACACTCCAATGGAATATTACGGGTGAAGAAGCTGGTGTATGGGCCTTGCAGATCAACAACGGTGAGGGCAAGATTATTCCAGGCGGTGTCGAAAAGCCCGATATCACTTTCACTGTCAGTGATAAAGACTGGCTGGCCATTACCGAAGGTAAACTAGATGCCATGAACGCCTATATGACCGGCAAGCTCAAAATAGTTGGCGACATGATGCTCGCAATGAAAGTTCCCTCTCTTTTCCCGACACAGCGCTAGCAATTCTTTCATCGGTCAAGCGAAACGGTAAATGCTGGGCCTTCTACTACATGCACAAGGCTCTCAATTAGCTGTTTCGCTTTTTCTTTTATATTCTCCTCCTGAAAGGAACTGGTGCTCGATGACATATCTGGAAACAGCCTCCCGCACGCTAATCGAAGCGCATCAACTGGCACGACTCCGCCAGGGATTGGTACACATGCTGCCGACCAATCCCTTCTACCTGCAAAAGCTAGCAGGAACAGAACACCTCTCCTTGAAGAGGATAGCAGACCTGGCTCTTCTACCTTTTACGGCCAAACAAGAGCTTGTTACCGACCAGGAAATCCATCCATTATTCGGCAGCAACCTCACATGGTAGAACTGCACTAAGATATTGTTGGCGAATTCGCTTTTCGTGCTTGCAATGCTCAGGATTCGTGTGTCTTTCACATTCTATGTGTAGCCTCACTCAACCAGCATCAAAGACACCTGGATGCATGAAAAAAGTTATGGTAGCCTTGGAATTTGTAAGTCAGTTAAAGGAGTCATTTCATATTATAGTGGAGGATTATGGATATGAATTATCCACCAAACGACGACAATCAATCGCAATTCCCGCCACCTCAACAGCCAGATACCTCCTATGTGGTAGCTCGTGAGCTACAAAAACGCCTGCGTTATATCCCCCTGCGGCAACCCTTCTGTGGGTGGACATCAATGGGCAGCCCAATCGCTGGGGGATCCAACCCACAGCACTTGTTTGCGCATTCCCATTTGTCGCGTTCACTTCAACATCGTCAACGTTAGCGATGCCAAACGTTGTACCGACAATGATGCTGTCGACACTACTCACTGTCAGGAAATGGTAACTCGCGCCAGGCGTGCCGTGGCTATTCGGCTGCCCGAATGCTCCAATAAAATCTGAGAGTGGCCCGCCGAGATGTGGCGTGCCGTGTGTCACAGCAAGACCTGTCTGCTTCGTTGGGACGGTAGTTGGTGTGGCAGGCGCGTTCGTCGGTTGCACCTGTGTCGGTGCCTGAGTCGGTGAGGATGATGCCTGCTGTGTGCTTCCACAGGAACACATGAAGAAGACGAAGAGTAAGACCAGCAACCAAAGGGGCATACGCCCTACCTTACGTGAGAAAAAAAGAGGTTTTTGTGGTGGTGGTTGTGGCGGCATTGGTTGCTGATTATTATTAGGCTGTTGTGGATTACCGAAAGACGGAGATGGGTAACTGTTCTGCGGAGGTTGCATCTTCCATGCCTCTTCCATCAAAAATGTATTTGTGGTTCCACATTTGATGACGAATCTACGCTTTTCGAGTAACTCTAGTAATCTTGGTCGTGGTCAGTGAAGTCGTCTCGCTCTTCTGAGCACCGATTCGCTGCTGCCAACGCCCACGCCAGGACAAAGAGCACAACAAAGACGACGATGACAGCAAAAACGAGAAGCATCTGGACGCTCACTGTGCCCTCCTTCTCACATGGCAGCGATGGTCCCCTTACACACAGTACACACATAAGCCACTAGGGGCTACTCGATACACGCATGGCCTGCCCACCACGGTTGCAACCGCGGTGGGCATTTCTCTATGACAAAAGGTCACGGGGTTGCTTCCCCTGACCTTGAGCATCCAGCCCCATTGGTGTGCACTCCTATGCTTCTATTCCTGCTTATGCGCGAGCTTCTCTAGCGCAGGAAGCTGCTCACTGAGCACGCGCTCTATGTCTTGGCACTTTTGTACTACCTCGTGAAAGCGCTCTAGAGCTGTCTCAATGGACATGTCCTGTAAGCTTGCATCTTCAAAAACCTGCACTATTTTCCAGATGGTCCATACAGGCTCGTTTATGGCACCAGCGATACCTTTTGCTGCGATTATCTTCTTTTCGTTCATGATTGCTCCCCTTGCATCATTGGCGGTCGAACGCCAGCTCACACCGTTGTTACTTGAATTGTGCTCGCTTGTAGGCATTTTTTCAAGAAGTATTTATACCGAAGTATTTATACCTATGTGGACTTTAGAATTGCCATGCAGGACATGGACCGCCCTTTCTACGGGTTTGGGACCAGAACACGAATGCTCACTCTGGCCGAATCAGTTGGTACGCTGCTTTTTGTCGAGATACCGTCAATCGTCGCTGCTGCAACTCCGGGGAAGGAGTGAAGTTCCTGGGAGCCTGCCGCTTCCCAAAACCTGCAATACGCAGTTTCATGCGCTCTAGCTCTCCCCTGCTGAACTGAAAGACAAATGTGCCCTTCACTGTCACGGTGATTGCCGGGGTAGGTGTCAGCATCGTTGTCAGGATATGCGTCTTGGGTACTGTTGAGAGTATGTAGTGTGCTGGCGCATGACGATGGACGTAGGTATACACCGTAGCCTGATTAGAGACGAGCCCGCTACAGGTTTCACTTGCGGTAATAGTGACGCTTGTGCTGCATCACCAGCTTTATGATCTGGGGTAAATGTGGGGCTGCATACAGATGGTACCAGAGTCTCTCCTGGCTTTACCTGGCTCCTCAATGTTGTTGTCATACTCTGCGCGATTGTCTGACGTAGAGGGGTAATCTGGCTACCAATATCACGCTGCCTGACAATGGCATAGTTTTCCTCGTCTTGCCCTCCCGTAAATGTCTGGACATTTTTGACAAGCACACTTGATGCACAACATGGCCCACTTATTGAGTATGCGTCTATATTCCCCCCTGCTCCCATTGTTACAGCACGAGCGGGTATGGTTGCCTCTCCAAGTGCGGGCGGGTTTGCTGACTGATCAATGCCTGGTACGGTCGCGGTTTGGGTAGTCACAACAGCTTTCCCCTCCTGGGTGCTGAGTTGTGTGCCTGCTGGTATGGTGATCGGGCTAAACTGGCCGTTATAAAACGTGACATAGCCAATTGCGTATGTCGGGTCTTGGTGATAGCTGCCTGTTGCCTGGGCGGTTGTACGCTGAGTGATGGTAAGCGGGGCTAAACGCCTGGATTGCACCTGAGTCAAGGATGTTGGCATTCCTGTTACCAGTTGCAGCAGAAGCGTCGTGTTGTAGCTCTGCCGTTGTGGGGTGAGAGTGATGGTTACTGATGCAAAAAAGGCGCTATAGAACGCAAGAGAGAGATTAGCTACCACTACCAGGCAAAATATGAGCACAGAACAGACGACGACTGCTGTCTCTCTGAGCGTGGCTTGCTGTGGTACCGGAGTATGGATAAAAGGGGCGGTTGGTGCCTGGCTGCTGGCGGGTGATCCGGCAAGAATTGCGGCTTCTAAGAGAAGAGAAGGTACTATGGATGAAATCGCCTTACAAGTGGAATGCCCACCCACACTCGTAGCAGACATCCAGAGAGAGCTACACATCGCACTTCACTTACGAGTTCCCATCGAGGCTGTTGAGCCCGGAACACTGCCACGTTTTGAACTGAAAGCGAAAAGGGTTGACGATCGAAGGAGACGTTTTTAGAGCAGCAGTAAACATCTCACGATAAGGCGGAGCAAACAATATACGAATTTTACGCGTGTGGACCGTCTATCTAGCAGCGCCAGGATCAGGAAAAGGGCACTACATCACACTATAAAAGTGATAGTAGTAATAGCCTCGAATTTGAAAATCAGGTACGCTAAAGACCAGAGCGGAATAATCCTCTAACTGGAGGCTGTATATGGATCGATGTATCTATTGTGGCTCAATTCTGCCCCTCGATGCTCAATTTTGCGGACAATGTGGCAGTGTAATCAGTAGCGCGAGCAAATTACAGGGCAATACGGGTGGCTATCCACGTGCAAATGTACTTGCCGATGGCACGCCAACTCCAATCAGTAAACCTTCATACTCTCCCATGGGTTACGGAGATGATTGGGACGCCGCTCAACCCGCTGCATCCCCCGCAGTCCCTCATACGCCGCCGCCAGTCACAGGACCCTGGTCTCCTGCTTACCCTCAGACTCCAGCACCAGCCCCACAACTACCGCCCCCTTCCAGCAATACTGGCCCACGCAGTAGTGGTACAGGCACCAGGCCCTCTCCAGGTGGTCCCCCGTGCGGCGTTGTAGTATTGATCCTGGCCGTCATCTGCTTGATCATCGTCGGTACCATTGGAGGGCTGTTCTTCGGATTCTCCCCCGCAATTTCAATTTCTGGCAGCTCCGCAGTAGCTCCAGGAGGAGTACTTCATCTGCACGGCAATAACTTTGTACCCGGTAGCAGCATCGCACTGATGTTGGATGACACAACACCGCTGTTCGCCTCTTCATCATTCCATCAAGCCACTCCTTCAATGGCCTCCTCTCTCCCAACGACGCTCACCGGGCAATTCACTCCTGCCAACAGAACCATTATAGCAAGCGGCAACAGTATCTTCGATGTAACGATTCCAGTGAGTACGAGTTGGAGACTCGGGGCGCATACGATACGTGCGAAAGACAATATCAGTTCGCGCAGCGCTGTATTACATTTCACCATCAATGCACCAACAGCGAAACTGGTGTTCAGGCCCTCCGCCCTTGACTTTGGGAAAGTAGAGCAGGGAAGTAAGCCTGTTATGTCAGTTTTCATTAGCAACAGTGGTGGACACCTGCTCACCTGGCAGGCAAACAATGGAGGTGCATCGTGGCTGATGTTACAACCAGCTTCAGACAAAATCCAGCCAGGAGGTTCAGCGCAATTCATCTACGCCACAGCTGACACCAGCCAACTCAAGCCAGGGGATTACTCTGCTACCTTACATATCACCTCGAATGGTGGTAACTCCCTCGTTGGCGTGAAACTTGAGGTGGTTCCAGCGAGTCCACAGCCAGTGGCGAAAATCAATGTCACGCCCACCTCACTGGATTTTGGTACGCTGGATACCGGTCAGCAGCTCACCAAGGCGTTGGCAGTGAGTAATTCTGGGACGCTTGCACTCAATTGGAAGGCGGATACAGGCAACGCAAACTGGATAAAACTGGACACGAAAGCGCAGACCATCCAGCCTGACGCTCTTCCCGGCACTATCAAAGCCACGGTAGATTCGACCAATCTCAGCGCGGGCCCACAGACTGCGGAGCTAAATATCACCTCAAATGGTGGCAACGTACAGGTATCCATCAAAGTTGTGGTCAATATCCCACAAACGGCAGAGCTCTGTGCGCTCCAGTCTCCTTCAACATCCAGTCTAGCTTTTCACGCCAATCAGGGCGCTAATCCTGACCCTGCGACGCAAAGCTTTACTATCGGCGTGAGTGGCACATGTCCAGGGGGAGTCACTATCACCCCAACCGTGAAGACGGCATCGAGTTCGAGTTGGCTGGTAGTGTCCCATTCGATGACCACTACTGCCAACAGCAGCGCGACATTTAGCGTAACGATTGACTCGTCCGCTCTTGCCCACGGCACATATTCTGGCTCAATCTCACTGGCTGCCTCGAATAGCGGCACTCAAATTACCGGCAGCCGGCAGTCAGTTAGCGTTTCACTCGCTATGCTCGCTGTGCCTGAAAAGCTGCCCATACTTGTCGTAAGCCCCGGCGCACTCACCTTCAATCTATCAAATGGAGGTCAGGCCAGCGTAAAATCAATCGGAATCGCAAATTCAGGCGGTGCCCCTTTGAACTGGACGGCAGCATTTGATGCTCCATCCTTTGTCTCAATCTCATCGCGTGCTGGTACAAAACTCGCGGCAGGGCCAGGTGTAAACGATGATTTCACTGTCAATCCGGTAGGAGTAAAAGCTGGCTCTTATTCAGCAAAGGTGACGATCAGTGCCGTTGATCCGCTTACAGGCAACACCGTCTCCGGCAGTCCAGCCGCAGTGACTATCACCATTACCATAACCGCGCAGCCATCAACCGAGCAGCCATCGATGCAACTCAGCGTGCATTCGTTGACATTGCCGCCAGCAAACTGTGCGCATAACCCGTTGTGTACGGTAACGATTACTAATATCGGAGGTGGCACACTTAACTGGAATGTAGGCACCCCGGTATATGCATCGGAGCAAACTACCGGCTGGTTGACAGTCAATCCTGCTGGAAAGGGCAGCGACGATGCGACACTGTCATTCTCCGCGGATGCGACGAAGACAAAAATACCGTGTGGACAGACCTACACGG
>MNIY01000206.1 GCA_001919995.1 Ktedonobacter sp. 13_1_20CM_4_53_11 | reverse complement strand
CCGAAAAAGTGCTGGAAGCCGCTGCCGGTGGGCCAGTGGTCGAACGGGCCGGCCGGGCTGGTCTCCCACACCGGCACCTCGTGGCACTTGCCGAAGTGAGCGGTGGCATAGCCATTGAGCCGCTGGATCTCAGCAAGGGGTGTGCAGGTGTTCGGGCGAATCGAATTGTAGCCGGGCGCCGAGGTGGCCATCTCGGTGATGCCGCCCATCCCGACTGCGTGGTGGTTGCGACCAGTGAGCAGCGCCGCTCGCGTCGGCGAGCAGAGCGCCGTGGTGTGGAAGCGGGTATAGCGCAGCCCTTCCCCGGCGAGCCGCTCGGCGGTGGGAGTCTGGCACGGTCCGCCAAAAGCGCTGGAGGCGCCGAAGCCGACATCATCGAGCAGGACGATCAGCACGTTGGGCGCCCCAGCCGGGGGCCGCAGCTGGGTGATGGGTGGGAACCTGGCGTCGGGGTCCTTGGCGTCGTAGACCACCAGCCCCGGGTAGCGTCGATCGGGGATCGGCAGGATCGAACGCAGGGAGCGATCCTCCTCCTCGTGTCGAGGATTGCTAGGGTTATTCGTCCCGTCAGATTGCTGTGACATGGTGGTCTCCTTTCCTTCACTAAACTACGGCAGTGCTTGAACGTGCATCCACTCGACGCTTGGTATCCCTGGCCTAGTCGCGGGCATACATCGCCTGTAGTTCCATCTCCAGGTCGCGGAAGCGCTCGCCACTTACGTCCACGGTCACCTGCTTGATCGTGCCGCCCCTGAACTCGAACGGGGACTGGTAGTCGCCGGACACGGGCTGCCCGCCATCGCGTCCCACGGCTAACCCTTCGCCTGCGAGCGAGAACTTGCCGGGCTGGGTCTTGATGCGCTGCTCTGCCACCAGCTGGTCGTTGATGTAGAGAGCGGCCATGCCCACCGGGCTGAGACCTTCGCGGCCCTCCATGCGGAAGCGCACGCCCAGAATACACCTGCCGGTTGGGATCGTCGCGCTGGAGGTGAGCTTTTGCTCGACTTGACCGAGCCAGTTGTACACGTAGTGCAGTTTGCCCTCCTTGAGGTAGAGCGTATGGCCTCCAAAGCGCCCACCGTGCGAGAACAACACCCCCTCGGCGCCCTCTGACTCGATGGTCACCTCGGCCGCGATGTTGTAGGAGCGCCCACGGATGTTCACCGCCGCCGCTTCGGGGACTTCGGAACAACCCGGGTAATAGACGTAGCGGTCGCGGGGTGCCGTCAGCTGCGGGCGCGGGAGGGTGAGGAGTACGACCGCCGCGCGGTCCTCCAGCGGCAAGCCCTTGTAGTAGCCCGCCTCCACAAACCAGAGGGCCTTGAGTTCTTCGAGCTTGTCTGGATACTGGTCGGCCAGGTCGTGCGTCTGGTTACGGTCCTCGTCCAGGTGGAACAACTCCCAGCGATCCCGCGTGAAATGCCCCCAGTCGGACGGTGCAGGTGGATGGATGGTGCTGGCATGCCAGCCCTGGTGCCAGATGCCGCGCGTGCCGCCCAGATCGTAGAACTGGGTCTGCTTGGGCGCGGTAGCCCGGGCGTCGTTGAAGGTGGCCCGGAAGCTGGCGCCCTCCAGCAGGCTCTGGGTCCAGCCCTTGACGACCTCGGGGGGCTCAATCCCCAGGCAGTCGTAGAGCGTGGGCACGATATCCACGGCGTGGATGTACTGGTGGCGGACCTCGCCACGCGCCTTCATGCCCTTGGGCCAGCAGATGATGAACGGGTCAGCCGTGCCGCCCTCGTAATTGCCATAGCGTTTGTAGAACTTGAAAGGCGTGCAGAACCCCATGGCCCAGCCGTTGGGGTAGTGATTGTAGGTCTGTTCGCTGCCCAGCACGTCCAGGTACTTCAAGTTCTCTTCGATGTTATCGGGAACGCTGTTGAAGAATTTGTTCTCGTTGACCGAGCCATTGGGGCCGCCCTCGCCGCTGGCACCGTTGTCGGAGAGGACGACGATGATCGTGTTGTCCATCTGCCCGGTCTCCTCCAGGTAGTCCAGCAGGCGTCCGATCTGGGCATCGGTGTAGCTGATGTAGCCGGCGTAGACTTCCGCCATGCGGCAGAACAGGCGCTGCTCATCTTCGGAGAGCGAGTCCCAGGGCCGCGCCACATCGAGGTCAGGCCAGGGCTTGCCCTCGGCGCTGCGCACATCAGCATACGGGTTGAGCGGCGGCAGTTCAGTGTTCTCGGGCACCAGCCCCATGCGCTTCTGGTTGGCCAGGACCGCTTCGCGGTAGCGTTCGTAGCCCAGATCGAACCGGCCTTGATACTTGTCCGCCCACTCTTTCCAGACGTGGTGCGGGGCGTGAGCGGAACCCGGGCAGAGGTACATCAGCCACGGCTTTTCCGGAGCGATGACCTTGGCGTCGCTCGTGAATTGAATGGCTTTGTCCACCAGGTCCTTGGAAAGGTGATACCCATCCTTGGGCCCGTAGGGTGGATCAACCGGGTGGTTGTCCTCCACCAGGTCGGGGTACCACTGGTCGGTCTCGCCGCCCAGGAAGCCGTAGTAGCGCTCAAAGCCCCTGCCCAGTGGCCACAGGCGCCTGGAGGCGGCCACGTTGGTTTCTTCTTCGGGGGTCAGGTGCCATTTACCCACGGCGTAGGTATTCCAGCCCTGCTCCACCAGCGCCTCCGAGATCAGCCCGTTCTCGAAGGGGATGCGACCGCTGTGCCCGGGAAAACCGTTGCTGGCTTCGGTGATCACAGCCATACCGTTGCTGGTGTGATTGCGTCCGGTCAGCAGGCACGAGCGCGTAGGCGAACAGAGCGCGGTGGTGTGGAACTGGGTGTAGCGCAACCCCTGATCGGCGAGACGCTGCATGTTAGGGGTCTCGATCATCCCGCCGAACATTTCCCATGCCCCAAAGCCCACATCGTCCCAGACGATGTAGAGGATGTTGGGTGCTCCATCCGGTGCCTTGGGCTGCTCATACGGTTCCCAGTCGGGAACCGAATCGCGACTGTCGAGGTTAATGATCCCTTTGAATGGTTTTGTCACAAACTTCTCCTTCAGGTCTGTGGCCCGGCTGTATCCTTCGAATCAGCGATGACAGTACTTTCCGTTCCCGATGCGGCGAGCGGCACCTGTTGCGCCTCAAGCTGCGCTGCCAGATCCTCCTTGAGCGCTTCGGTCATCACCTGCGCTCCAGCTTCGGCCATCATGCGTTGCACCTCTGCAACCCAGCGATGCTCAATCACGGCGATAATCGCCGAGCTGCCAGGAGTGAGGCCCTCGCCTATCTCTCTCAAGCGCGCATCTGGAAAGCCCGAGTCCCGCAGCTTTGCTGCCAGCCCTCCGATGATGGCTCCGGCGGCGGTGACGAGGACGAACGGCCCGGCGATCAGACCGGCAACGGCACCAATTACACCGCCCACCACGGCTCCTTTGCCACCTTTCATATCCGCCGTCTCCTTGATATGGAGTTTGCCCTGCTCATCTCGCCTGAGGATCGCAGCGTTTTGTATACCGATCAGCCCTTGCTTGGTGGCCTGTTTGAGATCCTGCAAGGCAGCATCTGCACTCTTCTCATCATTGAATGCAGCAACAATAACCTGAATGGGGACGTCACTCATCGTTTTCTCCTGTCTGTTCATCATCAGCAAATTCCCACTCTCATGGCGCTTCCGCACATAGTATGGATCAGGCACATGGATGCGTTCATACTGCTGATTACCCTCTCTTCTCTTTCTGAGCGATCGTTGGGATTGGCCATACAGGTACCCATAGTCAACATTTCTTCTGAAGGACTAAAGGAGGAGCTGAATGGCTGAGGATCCCAATCGCTCCCTCTAATAGTACTGTTCTTTGGAAGAGAACGCATCTTCAGAACACACTATTTTTCCTTCTCCCGAATACGGCACCCAGCAATCGACTCTCTAGTATAAACACACTATGCGATCCGTCAGTTCATGCTCATGCCAGTTGCTGGCGCACCCAAAAATAGTGTGTTCTGAAGATGCGTTCACGTTCAAAGGGCACAATACTGGGAGCACGTGTCAACTGAAGGAGGTAATTACGCGCTGTGTGGAGCGCTTCCTCCTTACGCGACCAGGGCGTTCGCCGGATGCGTGAGAACTCAGACCAAGGCTCAGTGCGGAGGCTACTACTTGTGGTAGACTGACAGTCATCGAGAACATCTTGATGAGGAGTGAGCTATGACCTGCCTACATTGTGCATCCCCGAGCACAAAAGAACAGCGCAAGATCACTGCGCTTGGGTATCAGACATTCCGTTGCTCGGCGTGCCGACGCACCTTCAACGAACGCACGGGACCCCTTTCAACTTCCTGGAATATCCCACCGATATCGTCCTGCTTGTCGTGCTCTGGCGGCTCCGGTAGAAGCTGAGTCTGCGTGATCTGGCGGAGATGGTCTTGGAGCGCGGCTTTGAGTTCACCCATGAGACGGTTCGAGACTGGGAAGCCCGTGTTGCCCCGCTCATCGCCGCCCACCTGCGAGCCAAGCGAAGAGGTCAGGCTGGCCGGTCCTGGGATGTCGATGAAACCTCCGTCAACGTCAAGGGAACATGGTGCTCCCTCTCTCGGGCCATCGATCGCGAGGGCAATCTGGTTGACTCCATGCGGAGCCGAGAAGCGAGAGATGGAGGCAGCCAAGCGCTTTGATCTGCGCAAGCTGTCGATGTGGTTGGTCACGCCCCACAACGAGTGACAACCGATGGACATGACACCTCCCAGCGTGCGATGCGCGAGCCTCGGCAGTGACGTGCTCCACCGGACCAACCGCTGCCTCACCACTCGACTGGAGCAAGATCACCGGGGGATCAAACAGCGAAACTCAGCCATGCGCGGCTTGGGAAGCGTCGCTTCAGCCTCACGCTTCTGCCGTGCCTTCGATGAACTGCGCCAGTGCTTTCGATTCCGTACCACAGGGAAGCAAAAAAGAAGAACACTCCTTTCTCATCGCTGTTCCCTGCTTCGTTTTGAGTACGATTAAATAAAAAATAGTGTAATTTCCTGCCGGCAGGAAATTACACTATTTAACGACCGGAACCGACGGGTTTCGAGTCCTCTGTCACCAATTTTATACCTCTTCCTTGCCCCGACAGGAATACTGTATCAAAAGGTTCAGCACCTTCATTCTGAGGAGGAAAGAGCTGAGGCAAGCTCTCCTCCTGTGGTGATCAAGCATCGGCATCCAGAACCAAAGCAGCCCCCAGACAGTCTTCCCGCTTCCGAGTGGCCGACGGTGCTGCATCGTGTGGTGGAGCAGAAGGAATCGCTGCGCACCGTAGCAGCCACGTATGGTGTCTCGCCTGAAACGATCCGTCGCCTCCTTCTTCATACGCAGAAGCCGCATGGACAGCAAGAAGCCTGACGGTGCTCAAGCTGGTCAAAGTCCCTGAGAGCAGCAGGCTTTCTTCCTTGTCCCCATGCAGGAGAGCGACTGCTCCCTTGCCCGGTCTGCCCCAGTTCTGCCCGCTTGGAGTGGAAGCAGAGGGACGTGGACCGCCTGCTTGCTCTCACCGGGCAAGCAGGCCCTACCAGCGAGATGCTCTCTGGCCACGACCTTGAGCGCGGTGACGGCATCCACTTCCAGCAGTTCTTCCCTGGAGGATGATGCGCTGTGCTGGCCTGCCTCCTTTCGTCTTCCCCGTGCAGGGTCGGCCTGTGCAGGGAAAGGACGAAGAGAGTCCGTCGTGTGCTGCTCATCCTGTCGGCACACCACAAGCAGAGCCCAGCAGGGCGGTCCAACAACGAGAGGGACCTGGACAAGGGACGGGAAAAGACGGCAAGCAGGACCCTTGTGGGGTTTGCCCAGGCTCTCCACCTGCCCTCCAGGCGCAAGCGAGGTGGTTTCCCATCGCCCAGGACACCACGTGTGCCCGCATCTGGTGACACGTGAACTATCCTCTTCATAGACGGCCAACACGAGCCTGCCGTGGGCTTTCCAGGAGGAGGTGGCAAGCTCGGACCTGGGCGGGAGGCGGCCAAAAGGTGGGAACGTGTGTTGGCTCCTTGGCATATCCGTTCTTAGAACACGACCAGTTTTTCCAACGGATGTGCCAAGGAGCCAACACAAGGTTGCCAACCACGTTGCAGTCTGCTATAGTACGGATGTTTTTTACCAAGCGAACAAGTATTGCTAGAGATTTTTCTCAAAGGGGAAACGTCATGTCTGTACCCTCTCTTGCCGAAGCGACTCTTTTACGCTATGCCTCCGCTGAAACCTTCCAGCACGGTCGCGGCTGTTACCAGCAGGGTGCCGTACTTGCTGCGGTCCTGTATGGCACAAGGCTCCTGGCAGAAGTGCAAACGGACGGGCCAGTTCCGGCGTTTGTGTGCTGTACCTTTGAGTCCGATGGCTCGATCACTGCGACCTGTACCTGCCAGAATGTCTGGGGAGGCTGGTGCAAACACACGGTCGCGGCATGCCTGGTTCTTCTGTATCAACCCAACACGGTTACGCAACGTCCAGCTCTGGAAACGTTGTTGCAACCCTTCAACCGTGAGCAATTGCAGGCGCTTGTGATCAAACTGGCCGGAGACATTCCGCATTTGGCAGAGGCTCTGGACAAAGAACAAACTCCTCAACGGCCCGCAGCTCCCCAAGCCCAGGCGACACCAGCTTCAACCGCTCCGGCTCAGCCGCAACATGCAAACGTGGATACCAAAGCCCTGCGCCGTGGGGTTCGTTCTGCCATCCATAGTCTGGATCGCATGCAATCCTCTCAAGCCTACTATTACGTGAGCTCGGTGGTCGATGAGGTGGAGAAGCTCGCCGATCAAGCCATGCAATTGCTTGAGGTCGGGGATGGATATGGTGCGTTAGCTGCACTCGAAGCGGTCACTGAAGAATACGTCGACGAATGGGAAAATCTGGACGACTCGGATGGCTATGCTGGCGAGTTGTTTAGCCAGCTGGGACAACTCTGGGCGGAAGTCCTTCTCAGTCTAGAACTCTCCAAGAAAGAGCGCGAAGCCTGGGCTGATAAGTTAACCACTTGGCAAGAAAATGTGAGCGACTACGGTATCGATGACGCTTTCGATATCGCTGCCATGGCAGCTAAGCAGGGCTGGGACTATAGACCGCTTCAGCAGGTCTTACAAGGCAAGATCACCGAGCGGGGAGCCTGGGGAGGTCAAAAGCCTGGTTACGCAAATGATCTTGCTCAGATTCGGCTCGCGATTCTGGAACGACAGGAACGTTTTCAGGAGTATCTCTTGCTGGCAAAAGCCGAGGGACAAGCCGAGGCGTATCTCACCATGCTCATCCGTTTGAATCGGGCCCAGGAGGCTTTTGACGAAGGACTCCAACAATTGACCACGCCTGGGGCTACGCTGACGGTAGTTCGAGCGCTGTGTGAACATGGGGAGCGCGAGCAAAGCTTGCGTCTGGCCGAACATGGTCTGACGCTGGAAGGACGCAAAGCCGAACTGGCTGTGTGGTTACGTGATCAGGCTGAGGCGATGAGCCAGCACGACCTGGCGCTCAGGGCAGCGGAACAGGCATTTTTTGCACAAATCAGCCTGGAGAACTACCGCCATGCAGCCAGACTAGCCGGAGAGCAGTGGGCCACGCGAAAAACAGCCTTGCTGGAGTACGCCCGCACCTCACAGAACTACGAGACGCAGGGAAAAATCGACGTGTTTCTGCACGAGGATCTGATCGACGACGCCATTGCCGCTCTTGGGTCCTACGCCGGTCATACCTCAATCGCGCAAGTGGTAGATGTGGCCATCAAAGAGCGTCCCGAATGGGCAATCCAGGCCAGCAAAAAGCAAGCGGAATCCATCATGGATGCTGGCAAGGCGCAATACTATGACGCAGCCGCCAACTGGCTCTCCAAAG
>MNIY01000150.1 GCA_001919995.1 Ktedonobacter sp. 13_1_20CM_4_53_11 | reverse complement strand
CGATGAGAAGTGTATATAGTAAAACAAGGAGGGACAGTATGCCTGACCATAGCACTGCCCAGGAGATGCCTGCCTTTTCCCTGGAGCAGCACATGATGTATGAAAATACTATCAGTGGAAGAGATAGTACTGAGGTTGCCTACCTGCAGCTCAGGAGAGCGATCATTCGCTGCGAAATTCCCAATGGGGTGCAACTCTCACAAAGGGAACTCTCTCGGTTGACGGGAGTCGGTCGGACACCTTTGCGCGAAGCCCTGCGCATGTTGCAACGTGAGGGGCTGGTTGAGGCTGAACCCAACCATCGCGTCCGCGTGGCAGACTTCTCCATTCCTGATCTTGAGCAGTTGTATGTGATGCGCATCGGTCTGGAAGCGCTGGCCATTCGTTTGACTGTTCCTCTCCTCCGGGCAGATGAACTGCGCCGGCTCGAGGGGTACCTTAGCCAGATGGCCGAACTGCCCACTCCCGAAGAGTATGAACGCTGGGAGGTTCCTCATCGGGCCTTTCACCTTAGTCTTGTGGCCCATGCTGGTACCCGTATCGTGACCATGATAGCGCAACTCTCGGATCATGCCGAGCGCTACCGACGGTTCTATAGTATTGAGGCCCCACGAGCTTATGAGCGGGGGATGCGTGAGCATCAGGCAATTGTAGATGCCTGTCTTGCGCGAGACCCAGGATTAGCTGCTGAGCGTCTCGCCCGTCATTACTCGTCCGTGGCGCTGGGCACCCTTGCTGTGCTGGCTCCCGAGTATGACCCCGTGCTGGTACGTACAGCACTTCATTCTGTAATGCAAGCGCGGACTGGTGGAAAGAATGGAGCGCAAGACTCGGAATAATTCTGCTCGCCCACTGCTAATATGTTCGGGAATACCGAACATCGTGCTTGTTAGTCCCCTCCTCAGCATATATAGTAAAACTACGTCAATGCGGCATAAATTGTTGCCAGAAGAGCCGCATTCTTTCGCGGAGCGCCGCATGCTCTGGTTTGCGCAGGTATGGATCACTTTGCCAAAGTTTTTCCGCCAGGGAACGTGACAATTCTATGAGCCGGGTATCGCTCAGGTCGGCCATGCGCAGTTCAGGCATGCCACTCTGGCGTACGCCGATGAAGTCGCCTGGTCCGCGTAGTCGCAAGTCTTCTTCGGAGAGACGGAAACCGTCGTCGGTCGATTGGAAGATATTCAGGCGTTCCTGGGCCTGGAGGCCGGCATCGGCGCTGAGCACGTAGCAGAACGCCTGGTCTTTGCCGCGCCCGACGCGCCCGCGAAACTGGTGTAGTTGTGATAGGCCAAAGCGGTCGGCATCTTCAATCACCATGACGGTAGCATTGGGCACGTCGATGCCGACCTCGATGACCGAGGTTGCCACCAAAATGTCGAGCTCACCATCGCGGAATTGGCGCATGGTTGCATCCTTGTCGGCAGGTTTCATCATGCCGTGCAGCAAGCCCAGGCGCAAATTGGGGAAGACCTCGCGACTCAAACGTTCAAACTCGGCAGTAGCGGATTTGACGGCGAGTGACTCTGACTCCTCGATCAAGGGGCAGATGATAAAGGCTTGATGGCCTTCCGCTACCTGGTGGGCGATAACGGTATAGGCTTCAGCGCGTCGCGCGCCAGTGCGCCAGCGCGAGATGATTTTCTGGCGTCCAGGGGGAAGCTGGTCGATGACCGAGACATCCAGGTCTCCATACAAAGTGAGTGCAAGCGTGCGTGGAATGGGGGTGGCCGTCATAACGAGCATATGGGGATGATACCCTTTTTGGCGTAGGATGTCGCGCTGTTCAACGCCGAAGCGGTGTTGTTCATCGATAATAACCAGACCCAGCCGGTTAAAAGTCACATCTTCCTGGATGAGGGCATGGGTGCCTATGGCGACCATTGCTTCGCCACGTTCGAGCGCTGCGCGTCCCATGGTTCTCTCGCGCTGTTTCAGGCTGCCGGTCAGCAGGACAGTATGAATACCGAATGGTTCCAACATGGCGCCGATACTGTGTGCATGTTGTTCTGCCAGCAGTTCAGTGGGGGCCATGATTGCCCCTTGATGACCGTTGAGGACCGCGGTCAGCAGGGCAGCGGCGGCCACGGCCGTTTTACCGGCGCCGACATCACCCTGGAGAAGACGGCACATAGGCTTGCTCTGCGCAAGGTCGTCAAGTATTTCGCTAATAACGCGTCGTTGGGCAGCAGTAAAACGAAATGGCAAGGTCTCCTCGAATGGCTCTTTGGTGGTGACCGGTGACCACAGCGTAGAGTTAAGGGGATTGTGCATATCCTGTTTCTGGTTCTCGCCTGTCACTCCTGTGCCGCTGAATTCACCTTTCTCCGCTATTGATGCTGCCGCAGGGGGATCGATAAAAATTTTGGTGAGGTCAATGTTGAAAGCGTTCCCCCGAGCGGCCTCTCGTTGCCAGCGACTGCGCCGTTCCTGCATGCCAAGATGTATCAGAAATAGTTCGTCAAAGGCCAGACGGCGGCGGGCGTTGATCAGGGCTGCTTCATTTTCGGGATAGTGTATATGAGAAACTGCATCAGGCAGGGGCATAAGTTTTCCTGCTGAACGTACAGATGCAGGCAGGTGATCGGGAATCATCGCCGCATAGCGGTCAACGGCCCACTTTGTGAAGCGCCGCAGCGACTTAGCATGGAGGCCTTCGGTCAGGGAATACACCGGCACGAGGCGTCCTGTGTTTACAAGGTCACCCTGCTCGGGCAGTTCGTGACTGCGTACTGAGAATTCGATTTTGTTGCCGAAGCGCTGTTTGACGCCGGTCACGACCAGATAGGAGCCCTGGGCCGCCTTCAACTGCTTGAGCAGGTAGGATTGATTGAACCATGTGACATTCAACTTGCCCGTCTCATCAGAGATAGTGGCAATAGTGCGTGTCCTGCCGCTGCTCGTAGGAACATTTTTCACTTCCCAGATCAGACCCATTGTCGTCGTCAGCTCATTGAAGGGAATACTGGCAATTTTTTCGAGTTTGCTATAATCGCGGTGTTCGCGCGGAAAATAGAAGAGTAGATCGCGCACAGAACGAATGCCCAGGTTATGGAGTCGCGCGGCAATCGAGGCCCCCACACCCGGAACTGCCGTAATGTCGGCGCTGAGGAGCGTCAGTACGGTGTGGCCGGCCGACATATTAGCCTCTAAACGGGTAGTATTTTGTGGGGGTTTCACTACCGTTTTGTTTTCGGGCTTTGTTTGCGCTTTCGCAGCAGTAATCTCGTTGTTAAGACCTGATTTATTACGGCCTGGAGTGCTTGAACCACTTTTATCGTGTCCAACAACAGACTGTGTGGGAGGGGTCAGAACATTACTACTTCTCTGTCCATGCTCACGTTGCTCTAATTCATTGAGTATAGCGAGAGCAGCACGCAGGCTTGCTGCACGTTGCATGGGGTCCTGCTGGCGGTATCCTTCAAGGTACTCGGTAAAACTATGAATGGGGCGCAGGTCAAGCCCCGCATTTTTGCAGATGCTACTGACCTCATCGGCCCAGCGCACAACAAAGATTTCTAACCCTCCCGGTTTGATCGCCTGGTCCTGGTGGTTAGTACGTTGTTCGTGCTGTAGGACTTTCCGCGCCCGTTCAATGTAGCTGGTGAGCGTTGGATTGGTTGTCTCTGGCATAACTCAGATTGTTCACTATCCACTGTTTCTCTCTACTATAGAGGGTCCCTGGAACAAGTGTCAAGCGACATCTGAATCTGAGTTGACGTCTGGGACCGTAAAGTGAATCTCCAGGGCCTTGTTGACAAATCGTGCTACCGTGGCCTCCTGGTTGGATAGCACAGAGGGGAGCGTGATGTCGCGTTTGAAGTTACCGATTTCAACGATCATCTCATCACCCTTTTTGGTCATCAGTACCTTATTCATCTCGACATGAGGTAGAGGAAGGCGCAAGATATATTCGTCTCCCTGACGCGTTATCTCTTGTATTTGACCGCGGAAGTACACCTGCGTTGGGTCCTGATTACCAAAGATCACGTCGGCTAGTTTGCCAAGTTGGGAAATGCCGAGAATTTCATGAGAATAGTAGGGCGCTTCCCAGATGGGAAGTGGTGCAAATGTATTATGAATTTGTTGAAGCAGCTTTGTTTGATTCTGGTAGAGTTCTTGCGTGAAGGTATCTTGATAATGGCCTTTTGAGAGGACGCGGTTACAGACGACGGCGTCAATAGGATAGCCGAAGAGAGCGAGGTAGGTTTCAGCACGCAAAGCCTCTTTGATGACCATGCGTTCAGGATTGACGACGGGGCGATAGGAACTGATTTCGGGATTGCCCAGCACCTCGCGCAGCGTTTTCACTCGTTCGCTGAGTTCTTGAACTGCGCCCAGTATTTCCCCGGAAGGCAGGAAGGCTTTGATTAATGGCCGGGCGAGATTGAGCGTACCACTCTGTAGATTCATGAGGCGCCCGGCATACCACTGGAAAGTATCTGGCATACTTAGCAGTCGCACGGTCTCACCTGTAGGGGCAGCGTCAATGACGACGACGTCAAAGTCTCCTTCACGTGCGTTACGATAGATGTTGATCAGGCTCACGATCTCATCCATGCCAGGGATGAGGGCAAGCTCTTCTGCCATAACAGAATCTATACCGCGATTGCGCAACATCTTGCTCATTGAATCTTGTAATTTGCCCCAGCCACGGCGCATTTCGTCCAGGGCATTGACTTCCTGTGCCCATAGATTCGCTGCCAGTTCTTTAGGTTCTGAAGTCAGCGGTTTATTCAGGCAATCGGCCAGACTATGGGCAAGATCGGTACTGACTACAAGGGTACGTTTGCCCAACATCGCGGAACGAACAGCAGTAGCGGCGGAGATCGTTGTTTTGCCAACGCCGCCTTTCCCAAGATAGAGAATAATGCGCATACTAGTCCTTACTTACCTATTGTAATAGCTATCATCAAGCGACTTGCAAATGCTTGTCATCACTATGTACGTAGATTGCCCTCTCATGGTTATATCCTGCTCCTCTATGTAAACAAAAGTGTGAAATGGTACTTCTATTACATAGAAGGGAGAAGGGCGCCTACGTGGGCGCCCTTCTCCCTTCTATGTAACACATAGTGACGTCCTTTGCAGGAGTCACTGTGTGATTTAATCACAGTTCTAATTTTCCGGTCAGCACTAACAGTTTGAGGAACTCAAGGTGCCGGATGATTTCGGTACGGTCACTGCCACCATTCTGGTACCATTGGCGGAGCCAGAGGAGTGACATAATTTCGTCAGAGGTAAAACCGCTCTGGGTAAGTGTATCAATTTCAGTTGTTTCAGATTCAGTGCTTGTAACTGTGATTAGATGTTCTTCAGAATGGATTTGCGGATTCATAATATATGTCCTTCTGCCTATCGTGGGCTGTCCGCTAAAGCTTATTTCCGTTTCTCAATGGTTATCAGGTTAACGGCCGCTCGACTATTTTAGAGATGTATTACACTTTAATAGACGCGCGACGCTGTACTTTTTCAAATACCAATTTACTTGTTGACCTGACAGCAATTTCACCTTCTCTACTACTTATTCCCTACGCTTAAAGCATAAACGGTAACCAGCAAAATAACTATCTACAATACCACACGCAATGTGTTAAATAGCTCACAGGAGGGTGTCCTATTTCCTCCCGCTCCACTTCTTATTCGAAATATATACGTCAAATCACCTCCGTTGGTTCCATTTTGGTGTAATGTAAAATCCTTGAAGGAAAAAAGTGCTCGGGTTAACTAACGGAAATGTGCTGGTAAGCTTTAGACGCGTAACGTTCATCAAGCGGGTAGGTAGACTTTCGTATATCTACTTATATTGTCGTTGGCAGGTTACAACAAAGAAGAAATGAGAGAGGAATCGAACCAGGCCCCTTGTCTTTCTGTAAGAAGAAGGCAAGGGGCCTGGTTCGATTATGCAGGTTCGCTAGCTGTTACGCACTACGATATTTACCAGGCGGCCAGGTATATAGATAACCTTCTGAACGGTGCTCTCGCCAATAAAAGAGGCAACCCTCGGGTTTTCCAGAGCCAGGTAGCGAGCCTCGTTTTCGCTGATATCAGACGAGACTTCGATGCGTTCACGCACTTTACCGTTGACCTGGATCACCAGAGTGAAAGTCTCATCCTGTGTCATCTCCTCGTCATAGCTCGGCCAGTCGGTCATATGGATGCTACCGGTGTGGCCCGTGATGTGCCACAACTCTTCCGTGATGTGCGGCGCCATAGGAGCCAGCAGTTGCATCATTGTCTCCAGGGTTTTACGGTAAGCCCCGGTCTGTGCCACCGGATCGTGCTGCTGTTTCACCAGCACGTTGTTACTCTCCATCAGTGCGGCCAGAGCCGTGTTGAAATGGAAGTTGCTCAGGTCTTCTGTAACGCGCTTGATGGTCTTGTGGCGCAGGCGCTCGATGGCTTTACTTTCACTGGTCTCTTTATCACTGACCCTACTATCAATCCAGTTTTCGCTGATAACGCTCCAGAAGCGATTCAGGAAGCGCCAGACACCTTCCAAATTGTCGGGTCTGAAAGAGCCGCCGGCATCGAATGGGCCGATGAACATCATGTAGCAGCGGACGGTATCTGCGCCATATTTAGCGACGTACTTGTCGGGCGCCTCTACGTTGCCGCGTGACTTGGACATCTTCTGGCCGTCAGCACCCAGCACCATACCCTGGTGGAACAGGCGCATAAAAGGTTCATCAAAGTCCAGGTGACCCATGTCATGCAGCGCCTTAACGAAGAAGCGCGCGTAGAGCAGATGCATAATAGCGTGCTCGACGCCGCCGACATACTGATCGACAGGCAGCCATTGCTTCATCTTTTCCTGGCTCCATGCCTGCTCACTATTGCGAGGGTCGACATAGCGCAGGAAGTACCAGGACGAGCAGATGAAGGTATCCATTGTATCTGCCTCGCGGGTCGCGGGGCCTCCACATACAGGGCAGCTCGTGTTCAGGAAGTCCGGTTCATAACGCAGCGGTGATTCTCCCGTTGACTTGAACTCGACATGCTCAGGCAGCCAGACGGGCAGTTGCTCCTCTGGTACGGGAACCATACCGTCGTTTGGGCAGTAAACAATAGGTATAGGCGCGCCCCAGTAGCGCTGCCGACTAATCAGCCAGTCACGCAGGCGATAGGTCACCATAAACTTGCCGATGCCCTGTTCCTCGATGTACTTCGTCACTTGAGCAATAGCTTCATCAGCTGGCGTACCATCGAATGGACCAGAGTTAACCATCACGCCCAGGTGTTTTTTTGCCTCTGGCCAGGTTGCTGGATCGCTGGGTGCCTCATCCCCGGCGCGAATGACTTCGCGGATGGGGATATTAAATTTTCGCGCGAACTCAAAGTCTCGCTGGTCATGCGCCGGTACGCCCATGATGGCGCCTGAGCCATAGCCCATCAGTACGTAGTCGGCAATCCAGATGGGCACTTTTTCGCCGTTGACGGGATTAGTAACATAGCCGCCAGTAAAGACGCCAGTTTTCTCTTTCTCCACGTTGGTGCGCTCGATCTCGGTCATACGACGTGCCTGCTCTACATAAGCATCTACCGCTGCCTTCTGATCGGGGGTCGTAATGCTCTCGACCAAGGGGTGTTCAGGGGCCAGCACAAAGAATGTAACCCCGTAGATCGTGTCTGGGCGAGTGGTGAACACAGGGATCTGTTCCTGCTTCCCATCGATCTCGGCTACGAAGCGTATCTCGGCTCCTTCGCTACGTCCTATCCAATTGCGCTGCATAGTCATGGTCTTTTCGGGCCACTCCACAACGGGAAAGTCCAGCAGGCGCTCCGCGTAATCGGTGATTTTCAGCAGCCACTGGTCGATCTCTTTGCGAACAACGGTGCTACCACAGCGTTCACAAGTGCCATCGGGCAGAACCTGCTCGTTCGCCAGAACGGTATTGCAACCTGGACACCAGTTGGCTGGCGCCTTGGTGCGATAGGCCAGGCCGTGCTTGTAGAATTGCAGGAACAGCCATTGTGTCCACTTGTAATAGTCAGGCAGGCAGGTGACTACTTCACGCTGCCAGTCCCATTGAGCGCCCATCATACGCAGTTGTTTACGCATTTTGTCGATGTTGGCCAGTGTCCAGGTACGTGCCTGTACGCCGTGTTTGATGGCGGCATTCTCCGCAGGCAGGCCAAAGGCATCGAAACCGATGGGCTGCATAACGTTATAGCCCTGCATGCGTTTGAAGCGCCCATAGGCGTCGAAGGGCGAGTAGTTGTACCAGTGGCCCATGTGCAGGTCGCCGGACGGGTAGGGAAACATAACGAGATGATAGAATTTTGGCCTGGGCGAGATATCGGAGGCGTGATAGAGTTGTTCTGCCTCCCATTGTTTTTGCCATTTCTCTTCAATTGCTTTTGGATTGTACTTTGTGCGTGTTATCATAAGTGTTTTCCTCTCCCCGTTGAGCCTTAAAAAAAGAATAATAATAAAAACCTTTCATCCGCGAGGGACGAAAGGCTATTCCGTGGTACCACCCTGATTTGTCATCAATGTTTCTCAGGCGGGAAGGTTGAAACTGGTGGACCTGAGGGGGCTCGAACCCCTGACCTCATCCATGCCATGGATGCGCTCTTCCAGCTGCGCTACAGGCCCTTAGATGGTTGTGCGCCGAGTCGATTGATGTACACTCATTGTATGCTATAACGGGCGTCCCGACAAGTGCTAGGTTCTATCCAGGTACTATTGAACCTATTTGGACCACTGTCCTGTCATACCTTGAGGAAAGTAACTTCACACTTATTGCTCACAGGCGAGTTCGGTCGAATTGGCTTGTAGCCTTGCACCACCCGGCTACTCTCTGTGTACGCGTTGACCTACTACTCCTGCTCACCGCTTTTGTCTCCAGCTGTGCCTATACTATATCACAAGCCTTTGCGATTTGCAAGGCATGTATGAACGGTGTAAAGATACCTCTGGTGGGCACCCAGGCACAGAAATTGGGTGGAGATGAGGGGGCTCGAACCCCTGACCTCGACAGTGCGATTGTCGCGCTCTCCCAGCTGAGCTACATCCCCTGAGCAAGTTAGATGATACCATATTAGTAGGCGATTGTAAATAGTTTTTTGGGGCAGGGCCTGTGAATGAGCCTGGCGACCGCAAGGGTCGCCAGGCTCATTCACAGGCCCTGGGCCTTCGCCATCCTCTTTGCCGGTGAGGTTGTGTTGTGCTATCTTGTTCTTGCCAGGGACTTCTTCGGCGGGATATGGATTGGGCGTCCCTCCGCGGCCAACACAGCTTCGCGCAAGCCTTCGCTGAGGGTCGGATGGGGATGGATGGTCTCAGCAATCTCATCGACGGTGAGTTCGCCGCGCATGGCCACCGAGTATTCGCTGATGAGGTTGGTGGCATCCGGTCCGATGATATGGGCGCCCAGTAATTCGCCGTATTTGCCGATGATTACTTTGGTGAATCCGTCGGTCTCAGCCATAGCAACCGCTTTACCGTTAGCGGACCAGGGGAAGCGATCGACACGCGCTTCCGGGTATTTCGCTTTGGCATCTGCCTCACTCAGTCCGACAAAGGCGATTTCAGGGAAGGTGAAGATGGGGTTTGGCACAACGTTGTAGTCCATGACTGCCTGATGTCCAGTAGCATTGTCGGCGGCAATCTCCCCTTCGGTTGAAGCGACATGGGCTAACCCAGCGCCGTGGACCAGGTCACCGATAGCATAGAAACCCGGGAGGTTTGTCTCCATCTTTTCGTTGACGCGCACGCGTCCCCGGTCGTTATCGAGACCATGCTCCATCAATTGCTCGAGACCAGAGTTGTTGGGGCGGCGGCTGACGGCGATCAACACATATTCTCCAGTATAGCTCTCCTGCCCTTTTTCCGTACTGGCGGTAACCTTCTTCTCATCGCCTTCGTCAGCGAGAGACTCCACTTTTGCTCCCGTGACAATTTTGATACCGCGCCTGCTGAGGATGCGGACAAGTAGTTTGCGTAACTCTTCATCGACAGGAGTCAGGATTTCTGGCAGCATCTCAAGAATTGTTACCTGCGAACCTAGCGCGTTGAACATACAAGCCAGTTCGACGCCGATTATGCCTCCACCCACGCAGATAAGGCTTTTGGGGGTGTCTGGCAGATTCCAGCAGGTGTCACTATTCATCACGTTGCGTCCATCGATGCCGGGGAAAGGAGGCACGAGTGGAACGGAGCCTGTGGCGAGGATAATTTTGTCGGCGTCGAACTTTTCTTGCGAATCGTCGTTCTTCGTTACAGTGACGGACCGCGAGGCATCAACCGTGCCAAGGCCATCAAATATGTCGATATTGTTGCCCTTCATCAGCACGCCAACGCCACCTGTCATGCGCTTGACGACTTTGTCCTTGAAGACGACTCCCTGTTTCATATCAAAGGTTGGCGGCTGGGGCAGATTGATGCCTAACTCGCCCAACGATGACATATTGTGCAATACCTCTGCGATATGTAACATCGCCTTCGAGGGAATGCAGCCTACGTTTAGACAGGTGCCACCGAGGTATTGTTTTTCGACGATGGCGACCTTTGCTCCAAGTTGAGCGGCCCGAATAGCGGCGACGTAGCCGCCAGGGCCTGAGCCAATAACTGCGATGTCGTAATGAGTATTTGCCATTTTAAGACTCTCCTGCAATCTGAAAATAGACTTTCAAAGCTGCGCGTTGTCGCATGAGGGTAACTGCTTCAGCAAACTGTTCTAATGGTAAATGATGGCTGATAAGACCATCCACACGCACAGCGCGGCTGTTGAGTAGATCAAGGGCGATACGCAACTCCTCCGGTGATGATGAATAGGTACTGGTAATACCAAGTTCTTGTTGATAGATATGTTCCAGGTTAACAGGTACGATAGCTGAATGAGCAGCAAAAATGTGTATTGTCCCCCCTTTGCAAACTCCCGCGATTGCCTGTAAGAATGGTCGTTCGCCCGCGACAGTAATAATGACCGCGTCGGCCCCCCGGCCTTCCGTATATGGCGCAAGGAGCGGGCGCAGTCCCTGCTCATCTTCTGGAGCCAGGAAGGCGTCATCCGCGCCTAACTTGCGTGCCAATTCGAGACGCTCGGGCAAGAGATCTATACCATAGACACGAATGGAACGACCACAAGGGATAGACTGGCCAGTTCCGAGGGCTTTGAATGCCTGTAGCATGAGTAGGCCGATGGAGCCTAGTCCGAGTATGACAACGGTATCTCCTGGAAGCAGTGAAGTGCGTCTCACAGCGCGAACGCAACATGCCAGTGGTTCGACAAATGAACCTTCTTCGTCAGTGAGCGTTTCTGGGAGAGGGAGCGTCGTCTGTTGTACATGCTCCGGGGGAACGCGGATGTATTCAGCGAGGCCACACGGGTCGATATTGGAAGCTTTGAACGAGGCACACATGGAGGAGTTGCCGTGACGGCAGTAATGACAGTGACCGCAAGGAACATGGTGGGCAACAACAACACGCTGTCCCACGGCGAAATTGGTGACAGCCCGTCCCCGCTTCACTATAGTCCCTGTTAGCTCGTGTCCTAAAATCACGGGTGGAGGAGCTTGCTGCACGATTTTAAGAATATCAGATCCACAGAGTCCACAGCCATGTACTTTCACAAGCAACTCGTCGTCAGTAATGGTTGGAATGTACCTGTTTTCTAAACGAATATCGTCATAAGAGTAGTATTTTACTGCTTTCACGGACGTACTACAAATCCTTTTGCGCAGGTGTTTCGTTCGTAGTCAGTATAGCACTTTTCCGTTGAAACTGGTACGCAAAAAATAGTCATTCATAACGTCTAGAAAATAGAACTAATGGCCAATTTTGCCTAATTAGCTCATGTAAGAAAGAAAGGTTGTAACAGTGTACGTATTTATTAGTAAGGAGATGCAAAATAAAATTCTGCAATGGCATTTTCTTTCTTACATTATTATTACAATTTAACATCCGGTATGAGGCTTCTTTGGGAGGATACCCGATGTATGGATGGTAGTGGGAGAGCAGTAGTTTAGATCATTTCTATATTAATTAAAAGAGGAGCAATACATTTATGGCGACAACTGGCGAACTGCGAGCCATTGTCCAGGAACTCCACCTGGTAGACGTTGGAGATGCAGAGAGTTATCTTGGCGAAGAGGCTTTGACGAAGGAAGAATCACCTACCCCACTGGAGGAATTGGTTCCTGTTGAACTGGCCTCTGACTCAGCCGATCTCGCAACGTGCGACTGTACATTGTGTGATTTAGTTCATGTATAATGTTCTACTACAGCTTACCCTGCAAAGGATAAGTTTTCACAATTTGGGAAAAGACTGATCAAGAAAGCCCTGGTTGTATTGAGGTCGAGTATCAATACAACCAGGGGTTTTCTTAACAACCTTAGTATCTTGCCTCTAATAGTGTTTTAACTCGTTTCTCCACGTTGGGCATACCACAGGTTTTGATCTGTTTCACTACTGCTTTGACATCGTAGGCTACGCGCCGAATCTCAGCATCCCAGGCAGTATCTTGCCAGGAAAGGATGCCATAGGCTGCACGGAGGTCTTCATCTCGTGGCAGGCCACAACTCGCGACATCGGCAAGAAGAAGATGACGCCAGCGGCGTGTGTAAGCAATATGGAGGTGGCCAAAAGCCAGCGCCCCAACACTATGTTCAATGCCTCCAAGCAGGTATGCTAGAGTACTATCGGGGGCATTGGGGAAGATGGCATCTTCCAGGTTCAATGGGTTCGCATGGACGATGAGCAGGTCGCTACCAGCAGGGTTTGCAACGAGATGTGACGGGGGTAAAGACGCCAGGTAGGCAACGCCTGTTTTTCCAATCTGTTCCCTGGTCCAGGCGACCGTGGTGCGTTTCTTAACACCTTTTTCCGGCGCCTCGTTCACCACCTCCAGGTCTACATTGCCCTGGATAACTGGACAGTTCAATTTTTGGACCGTATCCAGGACCTCGCGCGGGCATGGACCATTCAGGCAGAGATCACCAGCTATTACCAACTGATCTACCGCTGGCTGGTGCGAGAGGTCTTCAAGCACGGCTTCCAGCGCCAGTTGATTCCCATGGATGTCCGCTATGACCGCAATTCGCATATGATTTCCTTAGTGTACGAGTTCGTTATCAAGGCATCAGGAAGGAACACACTTTACTTATGGCTTGCTGTCTGAAGCGTAATGTAACAGGGCTTGTTCCTTACCGGTATCTCACTCATAGGTAATATACCGCAAAATGGAGGAGAAACCAAATCGTTATG
>MNIY01000064.1 GCA_001919995.1 Ktedonobacter sp. 13_1_20CM_4_53_11 | reverse complement strand
CGGTTTGCTCAATCACCTCGTGACGCGCCTGTACTTCGAAGACGAGCCTACCAACGCTGGAGATCCGGTACTGCAACGTGTCCCCGATCATCGGCGGGCGACGCTGCTGGCCAGGCGTGAGCCCGGTAGCGCGAGGGTCGTTTACCGCTTTGATATCGTCCTGCAAGGCGCGGGCGAGACTGCGTTTTTCAACCTGTGATGGAGCAAGGCCGTATGTCGGAGCCGATTGACCTCTTGTTCAGCACGCCGCTGATGTCCGCCGCTTTCTCCCCTGAGGCACATGTGCAGGGTATGCTGGCGTTTGAGGCTGCCCTCACCCGTGCAGAGTCGCGCGCCGGTATCATCCCGCAGGAAGCTGCAGCCATCATCGAGGCCCATTGCAGGGTGGAACTGTTTGATGTCGCGGCCTTGTATCGTGAAGCTGCGATGGCTGGCACACCCGCGATTCCCCTCGTACGTATGCTGACGGCACAGGTCGAGGGTGACGCGCAGAAGTTCGTCCACTGGGGAGCCACAAGTCAGGATGCGATTGATACCGCCATGATGCTTCAGATGCGGGATGGACTTGACCTCCTCGTTGACGGTCTGCATGAGGTGTGCGAGGCGTGCGCGACTCTCGCCGGGCAACACAGACACACATTGATGTCCGGGCGAACTCTTCTCCAGCAAGCGTTGCCGATCACCTTCGGGCTCAAGGCGGCGCGGTGGCTGGCCTTTGCGGTGCGCCAGGTACACGCGCTGCGAGAGCGCCGGGAGCGAACGCTGGCCGTTCAACTGGGGGGCGCCGCCGGGACGCTTGCCTCCCTGGGTGACATGGGTCTCCAGGTGGTAGAACTCCTTTCGGAAGAACTGGGGCTGCCGGCCCCCGATCTACCCTGGCACACCGAGCGCGACCGCGTCGCCGAGATCGCCGCGACACTCGGCGTAGTGGCCGGTGCGATGGCAAAGATCGCTGATGATGTGGCGCTCCTCTCACAAACCGAGGTTGACGAGGTGTCGGAGGGTGCCGCGCCAGGAAAGGGAGGGTCATCCGCCATGCCACAGAAGCACAATCCGGTCGACGCGACCGGAGCAATTGCGTCGGCGCGCCTGGCGGTCGGGGTGGTACCGGTGATCCTATCTGCGATGGCACAGGAGCACGAACGCGCCGTCGGGGGATGGCAGGCGGAATGGGCTGCCATCCCCGGCCTTTTCCGCTTCACTGCGAGTGCAGTCGAGCGGGTTCGGGGCATGATTGGTGGCCTTCAGATTGAACCCGCACATATGAGAGCGAACCTCGCTCTGACCGGCGGGTTGATCATGGCTGAGTCATTGACGATGGCACTCGCCCCACACGTGGGAAGGCCCGAAGCTCATCGTATCGTCCAGGCGGCCTGCGACGATGCTATCAGGTCAGGCATGAACCTCCGCCAGGCGGCCCTGGCGGATGCACAGGTGCGCGCCCACCTCTCCCCGGAAGAGATCGACCGTGCCCTCGACCCTGGCGGATATTTAGGCAGTACGGACACATTCATCGACCGTGCCCTCGCATCCTACCGCGAGGTCGAGTCGTCGCGAGGGGGAGTCTGAAAGTTTAAGTCTCCACTGCTTTTTATGCACGAGCTGACACGGCGATACAACGGAAACAAGTGAAACAAATGAAACAAATGAAACAAAACTCATGGGAAATGCACTAGAAACAAACGACTTGTGAGGAGGTTCTTAATGGACATGCGCACACGCGTTGGAATCATTGGGGCTGGACCGGCTGGTTTAATGCTGTCACTCCTCTTATCCATGGAAGGGATTGATTCTCTCGTTCTCGAAAGCCGGAGCAGAGAAGAGATTGAATCGACGATTCGCGCTGGCGTTCTTGAGCAGGGCACGGTCGACCTGATGACGGACATAGGGCTTGATGAACGTATGCAGCAGGAAGGAGCTGTTCATCATGGCATCGAGCTCCGCTTTGATGGAGAGGCTCATCGCATAAACTTATATGAACTGACCAACGGGCGCGCCATCACGATTTACCCTCAGCATGAAGTCATTAAGGACTTTGTCGCCGCGCGCCTCAAGCAGGGTGGAGACATTCTTTTCAACGTCACGGACGTCCAGTTGTCTGATGTAGCTTCTTCTCAGCCGCACATCCACTTTGTCTATGAGCAAGAGCAGATGGAGCTGCAGTGCGATTTCATCGCGGGATGCGATGGCTTTCATGGCGTTTCTCGGTCGTCTATTCCAGCGGAGAAACAAAATGTTTTTACACGATCATATCCCTTTGGCTGGCTCGGCATCTTGATGCAGGCTCCTCCCTCGACCCATGAATTGATTTATACCTATCACGAACGCGGCTTCGCCCTGGTCAGCACTCGCTCGTCGGAGTTGCAACGCATGTATATTCAGTGCGATCCGCAAGATGAGATTGCCAACTGGTCAGATACGATGATACTGGAAGAGCTGCAGGCACGCTTAGCGACCACAGACAATTGGAAGTTGCTCGTGGGGCCAATCATCCAGAAAAGCATCCTGGCCATGCGCAGCTTCGTTATCGAACCGATGCAGTATGGCAGGTTGTTTCTCGCAGGTGATGCTGCCCATATCGTTCCACCAACCGGGGCGAAAGGTCTGAATCTAGCAATAGCTGATGTCCGTCATCTCGCGCGCGCAATCACGCTGTTCTACCAACAGAACCAGACGCATCTGTTAGAGGCATACTCAACGACGTGTTTGAGGCGCGTCTGGCGAACAGAGCATTTTTCCTGGTGGATGACTTCCATGCTGCATCGCTTCCCTGATGACGACACGTTCCAACAGCGCATGCAGCGCGCTCAGCTTGACTATACGGTCAGTTCACGCGCAGCAGCCACCAGTCTTGCAGAAAATTACGCCGGCTTGCCATTTCATTGGTAGTCATCAATCACTTTCAACCAGACCTTGACAGGTACACTGTACCGGTTTACGCTTGATCACATAAGAGGGAGAGAGATGAGAAGGAGTTCTCGAAAGAAGTCCAGGTCTAGAAAAGGAGAGGCATGACTGCTATGTCTACTTCCATGTCAACCGATCATCCCCATTTGCAACCGGAGCTGTTCCGTCCAGCGCTTCAGTATCCTTCCCATCCCTATGCTGAGATGCTGACGCGCACGGCTGAGCGTTACCCCGAGCAAGAGGCTATTCTCTTCAAGGACGTTAACCTGACGTACCGGGAGCTGGATGCGCTGGCGAACGCCTTTGCCAATGCCTTGCTCGACCTCGGAATAGGTAAGGGACAAAGGGTATGCCTGTTTATGGCAAACCGACCAGAATATCTGATCAGCTGGTTCGCCATCACGCGCATTGGTGCCGTTGCCAGTCCAATGAACCCCTCGTATAGGGAGCGCGAAGTGGCCTATCAGCTAAGCAATAGCGAAGCAGTAGCACTTGTGGTTCAGCAGGAGTTATTGCCGCTGGTGCAGTCGGTACGCGCTGAAACTCCGGCGTTGGAACATGTAGTGGTGGTCGGTTCCAACCCACACGCTCCCCAGACCTTCCCGCCGTCCTTCAGCTATCTGGTGCGCACCTATCCACCAACGCCTCGAGGCCTCGAGGCGGGATGGGAAGACCTGATCGCGCTCCCCTACAGCAGTGGCACGACGGGGCTGCCCAAGGGTGTCATGCTCAGCCATAAGAACCTTGTGTGTAACGCCTACCAGTCGGTTGCTACTGCCCGCATTACGTTTCAGGACCGCCTGCTAGTCTTCATTCCGCTCTACCACATCTACGGCGTTATGTTGATGGGGCTGGCCGCCATGACCGGCGCTACCATTGTGCTGATGGAGCGATTCGATGCCGACAAGTGTTTGCAACTGATTCAAGAGCAGCGCATCACTATCCTGTACTCCGTCCCGCAGGTGCTGGCCGTGCTCAATGATTGGCCGCGGTTACACGATTACGACCTGCACACGGTTCGTTTTACCCAGTGTGGCGCGGCCCCGGTCCCGCCCGCGCTGGCGCGCCGCTTCGAGCAACTAACCCATATCCCGGTGATGACCTCCTATGGACTGACCGAAGCCTCGCCGGGAACGCACTCCAACCCGGTCTACGATCCGCAGCTCATGAAAGTCGAGACGATTGGCTTACCCATTCACGATACTAGGCAGAAAATCGTCGATATTGAGACCGGCCAGATTGAACTGGGCGTGGGCGGGGAGGGCGAACTGATCGTCCAGGGTCCACAGGTCATGCAGGGCTACTGGAAGGCACCAGAAGCGACAACCGAAGCGCTGCGGGATGGGTGGCTCTATACAGGAGACATTGGCTGGCGCGACGAAGAAGGTTATGTGACAATCACCGACCGTAAAAAGGAGTTGATCAAGTATAAAGGATTCAGTGTAGCCCCTGCCCAATTAGAAGCGCTGTTGCTCGAGCATGTTGCCGTTGCCGATGTAGCGATCATTGCCAAGCCGAATGAGGAAGCAGGCGAGGTACCAAAAGCTTTTGTGGTTCTCAGGTCGGGCTACGAGAACCTGTCCGAGGATGAACTGTTGGTGTGGGTCAATGGACAGATTGCTGGCTACAAGCAGGTGCGGGAAATCGAATTCATCAATGCCATTCCTAGAAACCCCTCTGGAAAAATCTTGCGCCGCGTACTCAAGGAGCAAGAATGGCGAAAGATGGGTTTGTAAGCGCTTCCGGTCGTCAGGCATGTGGTAGGTACTGAAATTGCCTTGATGTCGTTTGCTTGCATATCGTCAAATATAAAGATAAAGGAGCCAACTTACAATGACCACAACAGACAGCAGCATTGACCCCACCATCTTTAAAGCCTACGACGTTCGCGGGGTCTACGGAGTAGACCTGACCGAAGACGCCGTCTATCGCATTGGGCGTGCCGCTGCTATATACCTGAATGTCCCGGTGATTGCCGTGTGCCGCGACATGCGTATCTCCTCCCCCCAGTTGACCGCAGCCGCCATCCAGGGCATTACCGACCAGGGCGTCAACGTGGTCGATTGCGGTCTAACCACCACCGACGAACTATACTTCATTGTGGGTTATTACAATTTCCCGGCAGGCATCATGATTACAGCCTCGCACAATCCCAAAGAATACAACGGCATGAAGTTTTGCCGTGCCCAGGCCTATCCGATCAGCCTGGATACCGGCCTTGCCGACATCCGCGATCTGGCGATTCGAGGAGATTTTCCCGAGCCCGAGCACAAGGGTTCGGTCACGCATCTCGATGCAGCCGATGATTACATCAAGCACGCCCTTTCCTACATCGACGTCAGCAAGATTCGCCCGCTCAAGGTAGTGGTCGATGCCAGTAATGGCATGGCCGGGATGGTGATGCCGCGTGTCTTTCAATACCTGCCCGCGCATCTCGTCCCGCTCTACTTTGAACTGGATGGCACCTTTCCCAACCACTCGCCCAGTCCCATCGAGCCGGAGAACCTGGTGGCGCTGCAAAAGAAAGTATTGGAGGTCGGAGCCGATTTCGGTGCGGCTTTCGATGGCGATGCCGACCGCATGTTTCCCGTCGATGAGCATGGCCAAATCGTGGATGGATCTATGGTCATGCTACTCGTGTCAAACAGCATCCTGCGCAAGTATCCAGGCTCAACTATCCTGTACAACCTGATCCTCTCCAAGAGCGTGCCAGCACTGATTGAAAGGGACGGGGGCAAGGCCATCCGGACGCGTGTAGGCCATTCCTATATCAAAGCAGAGATGCGCAAGGACAATGCCATCTTCGGCGGCGAACATTCCGGGCATTTCTACTTCCGCGACAACTGGTTCGCCGATTCGGGCTTGATCGCCTTCCTGCTCATCCTGGAACTGGTCTCGGTGGAAAACAAGCCGCTCTCAGAACTGATCAAGCCGCTGGATACGGGGGTACGCAGTGGGGAGATCAACACCCGTGTCAACGATGTCCAGGGCAAGCTGAAAGCCATTGAGGAGCATTTCGGTAAGGACGCACGCTCGGTCGATCACCTCGATGGTGTCACGATCGACTATGGCGACTGGTGGTTCAATGTACGTCCCTCCAACACGGAGCCCCTGCTGCGCCTGAACGTCGAGGCAAAGACACGCCCCCTGATGGAACAAAAGCGTGATGAGTTGACAGAGTTCATTCGTAGCTAACTCGTAACTGTTTAAGGAGGAAGCGCAGGGGAGCTAACGTCACCCCGCCGGGATAGAAATTATGACTATACCGCAGCAAGAAAATCCACCGGAACAAGTATCGACGGGCGAACAGGATACATCATCCATATTTAGCGACTTCGACCTGTACCTGTTTGGCCAGGGTAAACATCGTCGTATCTATGAAAAAATGGGAGCGCACCCCCGCACCGTGGACGGTGTGGTCGGCGTCAATTTCGCATACAGGTCGGAGCGCTCTACAAGTATGCCGTCTATTCGCGTTACAACAACTACGTTGCTGAAAAATCTGATCCTTACGGCTTTGCCGCTGAACTGCGTCCGAAGACGGCCAGTATCGTCGCCGATATCCACCAGCACCAGTGGCAAGATGAGGCATGGATGCAGGAGCGTACTCAGCGTCAACAGTTATCTTCACCCATCTCAATCTACGAAGTGCACCTGGGGTCATGGCGACGTGTCATAGAAGAATCTGGCGAAAATCGCGTCATGACTTATCGCGAACTCGCGCACGCGCTGGCTCCATATGTCAAAGAATTGGGTTTTACGCATATCGAACTATTGCCAATTACCGAATATCCCTATGACGGCTCTTGGGGCTACCAGGTCACGGGCTACTTTGCGCCTACGAGTCGCTATGGCTCGCCGGAAGACTTCCAGTACTTCGTAGATTTTCTCCATCAGCAAGGCATCGGCGTCTTGCTCGACTGGGTGCCCGCGCACTTTCCCAAAGACGAGTATGCCCTGGGCTACTTTGATGGCACCCACCTCTATGAATATGCCGATCCCCGCAAAGGCGAGCATAAAGAGTGGGGCACCTACGTCTTTGATTATGGACGTCCCGAGGTACGCAATTTTCTGATCGCCAGTGCTCTGTTCTGGCTGCGCGAATATCATATCGACGGCCTGCGCGTCGATGCCGTCGCCTCCATGCTCTACCTCGACTATTCGCGCAAAGCGGGGGAGTGGGTGCCCAACCGCTATGGCGGCAGAGAGCACCTGGAAGCGATCGACTTTTTGCGTCAATTTAACGAAGCGGTCTACGCTGAACAGCCGGGCACGCTCACCATTGCCGAGGAATCGACGGCCTGGCCAATGGTGACCCGTCCCACTTATACAGGCGGCCTGGGCTTCAGCATGAAGTGGAATATGGGTTGGATGCATGACATACTGGATTATATGAGCCTGGACCCGGTCTACCGGCGCTATCATCATAATAATATTACCTTTTCGCTGATGTATGCCTACAACGAAAACTTTGTGCTCCCGCTCTCGCACGATGAGGTAGTGCACGGCAAGGGTTCCCTGCTCAGCAAGATGTCTGGGGATGTCTGGCAAAAGTTCGCCAACTTGCGCGCTTTATACGGCTTTATGTGGGGCCATCCTGGCAAAAAGCTGCTCTTCATGGGGGGCGAATTTGGGCAATGGCGGGAGTGGAATTTCGCGCAGAGCCTGGACTGGCACTTACTCCAGCCGCCCAGCGATGCCCGTCACGCTCGTTTGCGCGATTATCTAAGCGACCTGAACCAGCTTTACCAGGAAGAACCTGCGTTGAGCCTGCTGGATTATGACCCGGCAGGGTTCTCCTGGATTGATGTGCATGACTCGGATAATAGCGTTGCGTCCTTTATGCGCAAGAGCAAGAAAAAGCACGAGACACTCGTGTTTGTGTGCAATTTCACCCCGGTGCCGCGCTACGGCTACCGGGTGGGCGTACCATACGCGGGGGAGTACTATGAAGTCATCAATAGCGATGCCACGCGCTATGGCGGGAGCGGTATAGAGAACAAGCAACACATGCCGAGTGCACCCATCTACTGGCAAAACTGTCCGCATTCACTCCTTTTAACCTTACCTCCGCTTGCAACTGTCATCCTGAAGCTGCGGACTATGACAGAATCGGACATGGATACCTATCTTTCTACTTAAGTAACTCTACAGAAGCGGCGCAGGGGACGCTAGTCTTGAAAGACAGGAGACGCACGGACATGGATACAAAGAACCTGGTGGCAATTGACGTACATACCCATGCTGAGGTATCGAGCCGGATACCCGATGATCCGCTATGGCAAGCGATGCAAGAGGCATCGGCGCGCTACTTCAAGGATGAGGGCTCACGACCAACCATTCCTGAGATCGCGGCCTACTATCGTGAGCGAAAGATGGCTTGCGTCATTTTCCCTGTAGACATGGAATCTTCCACAGGCTTGGTTCGGGTTCCGAACGAGGAAGTGGCCGAAGCCGCGGCTGAGAACCCTGACGTGTTGATTCCTTTCGCCAGCATCGATCCTGCAAAAGGGAGAATGGGAGCGCGCGAAGCGCGCCGTCTCATCGAACAGTTCGGAGTGCGAGGCTTCAAATTTCATCCCTCTATGCAGGCATTTTATCCGAATGACCGCAGCGCCTATGTCCTCTACGAGGTGATCGCAGAGGCCCATCTACCGGCTGTGTTCCATACCGGGCATTCTGGCATTGGGACCGGAATGCGCGGTGGAGGTGGCGTGCGGCTCAAGTACTCGAATCCCATCTACCTGGATGACGTCGCGGTCGATTTTCCCGATATGCCGATTATCATGGCCCACCCCTCTTTTCCCTGGCAAGACGAGGCGCTCTCGGTATGCCTCCACAAGCCGCAGGTCTACATCGACCTCTCCGGTTGGTCGCCCAGGTACTTCCCGCCGCAGCTGATACAGTACGCGAATACGCTCCTGAAGCACAAGGTCTTGTTTGGCAGCGACTATCCTTTGATTGCGCCTGATCGCTGGCTAACGGATTTTGAGCAGATTGCGATTCGGCCAGAGGTGCGACCCCTGATTCTCAAGGAGAACGCCATCAAGCTCCTCGGTCTCGATGCCTCAGGCCAAGCATAAATGGACTCTGTGGAGCCGAGCGCATTTATGGCGAATTATTGAAACCCAGATAAGGCTGTGAACGGCAATGCTGGTTATATGACTCACCGAGGAGAGGCTCATCACTTCTCCTCGGTTATCCCCTGGTGAACTCCGTCAGTGCGACGCGTATGGCATCAAGACAGCGGATCCACACACCACCTGGGCTCGCCATAGGCCCGAGTGCTGCGGAACATGCTGTCCTGTTCACGATGGCGCCTTTGTCGGCCCCGTTCGCACCCCCCGCGGGAGCGGTTCGCGCCCTGGAGGCTGGCGGGGCCGCGGTCCCGCCTTTATGGGTGGGATGGGCCGGGTGATCGCCTCATCCACTGCCAGGAGTACCTCCTCGCCATGATGGTACACCTTCAATGGCGAGCCTTCGAGCAGGCGGTACGTCGCTTCCGTTGCTGTCACCTCGACACGCAGGCGGCGGCCACGGAACATGAGGTGGAAGGCGAGCCGTCCCAGCGCCTCTGGCAGCCGTGGCGAGAAGCGGAGCGCGCTGTGGTGCAAGCGCATGCCACCGAACCCTGCCACCACCGCCATCCAGGCTCCCGCCAGTGAGGCGATGTGGAGTCCGTCCCGCACGTTGTGCTGCAGGTCGTGCAGGTCTATGAGCGCAGCTTCGCCCAGGTAGTCGTAGGAGAGTTGGAGCTGGCCCACCTCGGCTGCGATGACGGCCTGTGTGTTTGCTGACAGTGAGGAGTCGCGCACGGTAAGCGGCTCGTAGTACGCGAAGTTGCGCGCCTTCAATTCTTGAGTGAACGCGTCGCCGCGCAGGTGCATCGCGAGGACGAGGTCGGCCTGCTTGACGACCTGCTTGCGATAGAGGTCAAAGTACGTGAAGTGCAGGAGCAGGGGGTACTCATCCGGCGAGGTGTGGGCGAAGTCCCACACCTCGTGTTCGGTAAAGGTCTCGTCCTGTGGGGTCACTCCCAGGCGTTCGTCGTAGGGGATGAACATCTTCTCGGCTGCCTCGCGCCAGCTGGCTGCCTCGTCGGCCTCCACGCCAAGTGCGCGTGCCTTCTCGGGATAGAGCTTCACCCCCTGTGCCGCCCAGCGCAGGTTGCGCTGGGCCATGAGGTTAGTGTAGACGTTGTTGTCAGCGAGGGCGCTGTACTCGTCTGGCCCAGTGACTCCGTCGATGCGGAATTTGTCGGTGGCGGCGTCGAGGAACCCGAGTGAATACCACAGCCGCGCCGTCTCGACGAGCAACTCGAGGCCCACATCCTCCTCGAACGCGCTGTCGCCGGTCGCCGCGATATAGCTGGCCACAGCATATGCGATGTCCGCATTGATATGGAATGCGGCAGTGCCCGCGGGCCAGTATCCCGAAGACTCTGCACCCCGGATGGTCCGCCATGGGAAGGCGGCACCGCGTAGCCTGAGCTGGCTCGCACGCTCCTTTGCTTGAGGGAGAATCATGTGGCGCCAGCGCAGTGCGTCGGCGGCGGCACGTGGGAGGGTTAACATGAGCACCGGTAGGACGAAGGTCTCCATGTCCCAGAAGGTGTGACCGTCGTAGCCCGGGCCCGTCAGCCCTTTCGCCGGGATTGGCCGGCCCTCCGCACGGGCTCCCGCCTGCAGGACGTGGAAGAGCGCGAAGCGCACCGCCTGCTGGATCTCCAGATCACCCTCCAGCTCGACGTCTCCACTCGCCCAGAAGTCGTCCAGGTAGGCCCGCTGCTCGGCGAGCAAGCCATCCCAGCCGGTCAACCGCGCGGCAGAAAGCGCAGCCATAATCTGGTCTTGGATCGCAGGCCGCGAACGCAGGC
>MNIY01000112.1 GCA_001919995.1 Ktedonobacter sp. 13_1_20CM_4_53_11 | reverse complement strand
TGACGACCGCATCGCGCCGGTAGTATTTCTGAATACGTTCGGCAACCACCGGGGAGTTAGCTATAAAGTGATCGACTCTCATTGCGCTGGTTTGATCCCAGGCACGTAGCGCTGTGATCAGAAAAGGCAAAACCCGCCGCGCCACCTTGCCCAAATGTTCTCGCTCTACGTATTCGTCATAGTTCCAGCACCAGCGCATAGGAGTATGGCAGTAGCAAATGTGCAATGTTTCGGGCCTGGTGATCACTCCCTTTCCGAAGGCGCTGGAACTACTGAGAATCAGGTCAAAACCACGTAGATCCAGGCTCTCCATCGCGAAAGGGTAAATAGGTAAGTACGGCTGATGATGTTTTGTCACCATGGGCAGCCTTTGCATGAACGACGTACGTATATCCATCTTTTGAAAGGCCGGGTCTACACGTTGCGGATCGTAGATAGACGTATAAATGGGCGCGTCGGGAAAAATTTCGTGCAATGCCAAAACTACGCGCTCTGCACCACCCATCTGGTTGAGGTAGTCGTGAACCAACGCCACTTTCATTTTGTCAATATGCTCCTCGATTGGTTAAAACCGCGGGAATGGTGCGGAAAAGAATGAGGAAGTACAGTTTTAACGACCAATTCTCGATGTAGTATATATCCATGAGTACCCCCTCGTCAAAACTGAGGTTGCTGCGACCGCGCACTTGCCATAATCCGGTCAGACCCGGCTTGATCGCCAGCCGACCTTTTTGCCACTCCTCGTATTGTGCCACTTCACCTGGTAATGGCGGGCGGGGTCCGACCAGGCTCATATCACCCCGCAGAACATTGATGAACTGTGGAAACTCATCTAGACTGGTACGCCGCAAAAATTTTCCTATTGGTGTAACACGCGGGTCATATCTCATCTTGAAGAGCGGTCCTTGCGCTTCATTCTTCATCCAAAGGTCCGCCAGACGTTGATCTGCATTCTTATACATAGATCGGAACTTATACATTTTGAAAGGGCGACCCTCCCAACCTATGCGTGTTTGTTTGTAAATAATCTCCCCTTCGGAGTTCAGGCGGATGGCTAAGGCGATACACATCCAGAGTGGAGACCCTAGCGCCAGGATGAACAGGGAGACGAAAATATCAACCATGCGCGTGATAATACGCTGTACTGTGTTCAGTGAGACTTGCTTGATACCTATCAGCGGAATGCCTTCTACGGCTTCCATATCAATGCGTGAAAGACTGAGTTCATATAAGTCAGGCACGAGTTTGAATGAGGCTCCTAGCCGCTCACAGAGGCGGACGCTTTTGATAGATTGCTCATGCATATTTGAGGGCAAGGCAATAATCACTTCATCTACCTGCATCGAACTGATCACTAATCCGAGGTCCTCCAGTGTGCCGAGCATCTTAAAGCGCCCAAAATCACCTGGCGGTTCACTCATATCGTGCAAAAACCCTACTATGTGATAGCCAAGGTTGGGGCTGGCCGCTATATGCTGCATCATCATCTTCCCGAGACGCCCCGAACCCACGACCAGCAGCCGTGTTTCGACCAGGCCGAGCTGGTAGAGCAAACTCATTGCAACTGAAATGATCATGCGCCCCAGAGAGAGCAAGATGATTGTCACTGCCCATACGAAAGGCACAAGCAGGCGAGAACTGGAAGGTGGCTGGAAGATGAAGAAATAGGTAATCAGAAACGCTATTCCTAGCGTTGCTGAACTGGCAATTGTCCAGACCTGGCGAGGCAAGCTTCTGGTCAGACGGATGTTATATAGTCCACGAAACGCAAAAATAGTAATCAAGCCAATGACAATACTGATTTGAAGCCATAAAAAGCCACTTAGTGGTGTATAAATGTCGGCGGTATGGGGTAGAGAGCTATTTTCAATGTTGTGGCGCAGGAACACGAGGAAATGATTTTTAAAAAGGACGTTATAGCGTATAAAATGCGCCAGTTGGAACGATATAGCTACCAATGTAGCGTCTAGCAGTACCAGGACGATAATCTTGAAAATACGCCATTGGTGACGATTTGAACGCCTCTTAGAGATAACTCTCTTTATAGGGCCAGTTGCTCCTACGGGCATATCCAGGGCTCCTGTCCTATCTGTGTCTAGACTCAGATCGGTTGTTTCAGATAGTTTACTACTGTTCACAATGTGCGCTCTATCCTACATCCTACACTAACGAACAAACGAAACGCGTTGAGATCGTCTTTGTGCTGTGGTATGTAACGTTGCTGCTTGTTCATATACCTTGACGGTCTGCTCGACCATCCTCTGTGCTGAGAATCGCCTGGCCACTTCAGGTGCCATTGTACTACACTTCTGCCGGTATGTCTGGTCTGTCAAAGCCGTATGTATTGATGCTGCCATCACCTCCACATTATGTGGGTCAATACATATTGCTACATCCGCTCCCGCTTCTGGTAGGCTGGAGACGTTCGATGTGACAACAGGAGTACCGCATGCCAGGGCCTCCGCTACCGGTATGCCAAAACCTTCGTAGAGCGACGGGTACGCAAAAACCGAGGCTGCGCGGTACCATAATGCTTGCTCGGAATCCTCTACATACCCGGCAAATAACACTTCCGACGTGAGGCCTAATTGCTGTACTCGCTCAAAAATGGAATCGTAGAGCCAGCCTTTACCACCTGCCAGTACTAGTTTTTCGCCTATCGCATGTGTTTTGCGCAACTGAGCATAGGCTTCAATCAGGGTAGTAATGTTCTTCCGTGGTTCCAACGTTCCCAGGTACAGGATATATCCGCTCGTCAAACTGTGTTTTTCACGAAAGTTTTGTAACTCCTCATCTCTAGAAACGTCTGAGAAGCGTGCATCGATACATGGGTAGACCGTCTGTACTTGTTCTCCAGGAACTCCAGCAAGTTCGACTGCATCCTGGCTGGTACTATTCGATACAGTGATGACCATTGTCGCCCGGCGTATGCTGCGAACGGTGAACATGCGATGATAGAGTCGCTTTGAACGTGTCAATACGTCGGGAAAACGCAGAAATGCCAGATCATGCAAGGTGACGACTCCTGCACAATGCTGCGGTAATAATTGCGGTAGTACGTTGACCGGGGAATGCAAAACATCGATGTGTCTTTGCCGAATGAGCGCAGGAAGTGTCAGTTGTTCCCAGGCAATTCTTGCTGCTGGTTGTGATTCTGACCATGTTGCAGGTACATAGGTAAGTTGTGGGTGTTGGGCTGAGAGCCTTTCAACTACCTCGTGCCCATTGACAAAAACAGTATATTCATGTGTTCCAGGTCGATTGGCTAGCTCTTTCAACAGAAAGCGTATATAGCGGCTGACTCCGCCATTCCGGTAATTCTGGCTGAATGAGAGCAACTGCGCATTAATACCGATATGCATACCGACAGTCTCCTCATGGCTGTATAACGTCCCTGCATTTCGCAAGGTAACAAGCCTGGGCCTATCGAGTTCTCTGCCATGCCAGGAAGTTATCCTGGAAGAACGGGTGAATCTCCCCCCACGCGTAGAGTGTACTTACTGCTGATTGTACGGTAGTATTATAAAGAACATATTGAGAAAGCGCCTCTATGTTCGCTCCCTGGGCATTGGCTACCGTTCTCAGCAGCTCTGCCACCGTTCGGGCCTCACCGTCGGCAAGCGCTACCCGTATATGTTCCAGGATGCGTTCAAGACGCTCAACAGTATAATCAATAGCCTCATGAGCCCGTTCAGTCGAGGTATAAATCTCGCCGTGCCCTGCAACTATATGCTTAAACGATGCCATGCGCGTTTTCAGTGTAGTGAGCGTAGTCAATCCTGCCTGTACATCTGTATAGAAAGGAATGCGATGTTTGTCGAGAATCTCGGGTGTCAGAAAGGCATCACCAACGAAGAGTGTATCGCCAAAAGCTACGCCTACCTGTTCGATACTATGGCCGGGTAGTGAGATGACCTGTAGTGAAATGTGATCTATTGCCTGCTCGTTCCCTTCCAGAACGCTATCTACCAGACATGGTTTGGCTAACAAAAATTTGTGTTGTAACTCGCGCGGAGGCTGTGCGCCGCTAAAGAGATAAAGTGGCTCTAGAATCGGCCCGGACATGACCGCCGCCTCAACGCGTGTCGCGTAGACCTTTAGTCCTGTCTGTCGCACGAGATAATGTGCCCCGCCAAAGTGGTCAGCGTGTGCATGGGTGATCAGTAGGGCAGTTGGCGTTAGCCCCAACTTTTTCACCTGGTTCAGGATATCGCGTCCTGCGTCTTTATCCATACCGCTATCTATAATGAGGCAGCGGCCCTCCTGGGCAATTACTCCTATATTTGCCCCTCCCTGGATAACCCACGTTTGTTCATGGAGTTGCGTCAGTTGCATATTTGGCCTCGACTATAAATGATCCGATGGTGGCTCTTTTAAGGTAAGAGATTATTAGTACCCGCATACCACACATCTTGCGTACACTGAGTTGAGAGAGTATACTCAGATTTAATAGTACTCGCGGAAGCATGATTATAGCTTCTTTGTTCCTGGCGGGTTCTCAGGGGTAAGTGGCTTTGAAGTCAGCAGTGCGGATCGCCACTAGTCGCCCTTTCACCCAGGTATCGAGAGCTTGATCATAACTCACGTATGGGAAGATACATTGCGTTTTTCTTTGTGTCGGTGTATTATAGCCTAAAGTTTCAGTATTTGGCTAGAGTGCGTTGTGCACAAGTTATGAGCTAATAACTACGGGAGAAAAGTTCGTTGGCTACTAAACAACTCCGTCTCGAAGTTGCACAGCTGACAGATGTAGGTCGGAAGCGTGAACACAATGAAGATAATATGGCTTATGTCATCCCTAAAGATCCACAGGTGATGGCAAAGAAGGGCGCTTTGTTCATTGTGGCTGATGGTATGGGCGGACATGCAGCTGGTGAAGTGGCAAGCGAAATAGCTGTAGATACCGTTAGTAACGTGTACTATCAGGATGATAGTGATGATGTTGCTTACTCCTTGCTCCACGCGATCAAACGCGCGAATGCCCTGATTCACCAGCGTGCAGCGGAAAATATGCTGCGCAGCGGAATGGGCACAACCTGTGTTGCTGCCGTTCTCCGTGGCAATATGGCCTATATTGCTAACGTTGGAGATAGCCGTGCTTACCTTGTCCGCGACGGACAGGTAAAGCAAGTATCACAAGATCATTCCTGGGTGGCTGAACAGGTAAGGGCTGGGCTATTGACTGAAGATCAGGCTCGTACCCACGCGCAGCGCAATGTGATTACGCGATGTCTGGGTACGCAGGCCGATGTAGAGATCGACGTATTCCCCGAACAATTAGAGGATAAAGATGCACTGGTGCTCTGCACTGATGGCCTCTCGGGCCTGGTAAGCGATGATGAAATCCGCAGAATAGTCGACCAATCCGGTCCCCAGGATAGTGTGTATCACCTTGTACAACGTGCCAATGAGAACGGTGGGCCAGATAATATCACTGCCATCGTTGTATCTGTACAAGAGACTGGCTGGGAACCACCTAATGTCCGTCGCCCTGTGCCCGTGGGTGGCCGTGAAGTTGGTGAAGATACCGCGTCGCTGGGTTCACCTGGAAGTTCTCCTACCACCGTGCCTTCAGCAGTGATTGGCGATGGAAGTGCCCCGAGCAGTTCTATGCGTTTTAGTAGCGGCCCGCTTACACATGATGATATAGATACTGCACCTCAACCTGTCCTTGCTCCCCAGCGTCGGAACCGTAGTCGCCTCTTTTACCCTATGTTGGCCTTGCTGGCTCTGTTAATACTGGCGATGGTTGGCGGAGGAATTTATATTTTTCTCCAATTCAATAGCGGTATCAGCGTGGCGGCGCAAGTAAAAAACGCTCAAGATAGCATGTCTCACGCTAATAAAGTGATATCAACCAACCCTGCTGCCGCTCTTGCTGACCTGGCAAATGCGCAGAAATCCTTACGGACGTTACAGCAGAATACCACGTTGACCAATGACCAGCACACAACCGTCTCAAATCTTGAGGGTAACCTGACGAGGAGCGTTCAAACGGCTATTGCCAACTATAACAATCAATCCTCGATCGCGCTTCTCTGCCCCTCCAACGCCACAACAAATGCCATCAATGATGGGACGACTGGTACACAGGCGAAAACTATTGTTCAAGTGAAGGGGAAGAGGGCTCTTCAATTGTATGCTCTAGGCATGGATAATAAATTGTACCAGGTCAAGAACAACAGCCTGTTTTTCGTGCCTGTCCCTCTCCCTGCCGATACTAAGGTCTTGGATATTGCCAGTAATGGGTCTCAATTGGTTCTGTTGACGGTGCACCCGATGAAAGCGGGTGCCTCAACGTCAAACAACATCTATATGCTCAACCTGCTGTCATCTGATCAAGCAAAACCGGATCACCCCGTTTTTGATGCCTTCTCTCAGATTGATCCGCGGCTAGTGAGGGCTAACCAAGTACCTACACTCATTACTGCTGCGGGAACCGATGTCTATGTGGTCTTTGGCTCGAACACCGCCCAAACATCGACCTTGATTATGGACTACTTCCCCAAAGCGAATATACCACTTGCTCAAACGGCAGCCAGTACGCTTTCGTTCTCTAATACTGTTATGAGCGTCACAGCTTTCCCCAATCATGAGCTTTTTTTCCTGTTAGCTGGTGGTTCGGTGCAGAGTATTCATCTGACTGGTGGAACGCAGACTCAGCCAGCAACAAGTGTGTTAGTGGACAATCCTATTGCGCAGCCGCTTCCCGTGAGCGCAAAGGCCTTTACCTGGCAAACACCTGTTCCCACGATCACCCAGGAAGGCACAAAGGCATTGGCTGTGCCTGGAACGTCTTCACCGAGTTCTTTAGGCGCAGGTACTGTCAACGGTGAGCAGCACCTGTACATTATGGATACAGCTTCTCACCGTATTTTGGACTTGAAGACGATGAGCGGTGGAAATACCGGGACCCCAACCACTGGGGTCACCCCGACATCAACAACGACTGGTGGAGGCGTTGCCACGAATAATTCGACCGTGACGCTCCACCTGGCGCAACAATATGTTTCACCCACTTTCCTTACCCTGCCCAGGAGTATAGCTGTGGATGCACAAGGTTCGCAGATCAATGTCTTATCACAAAATACTTCGTCCATGCTTGCTCTCGTCTCTTTCCACACCAACCCTCAAAATGTTTGTGCGTAGTAAGTGGTTGGAAGTGTTTAGCATCGTAGACTTTTTCCATTCATCCTCATCAAAGTAAGGAGCATGAGAATCGTGGCATATGCAGTACATTATCGTACCCATACCTGTGGTGATTTAAATAAAGATGCAATTGGACAACAGGTTACCCTGGCTGGCTGGGTGAATCGACGCCGAGATCATGGAGGGCTGGTTTTCCTGGACATTCGTGATCGCTATGGGATAACTCAGGTCATCTGTGATCCAGAACGTTCCGCGGAAGCGCATCGCGTCGCTTCAGAGGTGCGCTCCGAGTACGTTGTACAGGTCAGCGGGAAAGTGGTGCCTCGCCTGGCGGGGGCAGAGAACCCAAACCTATCTACTGGAGCTATCGAGGTAGCCGCTGAACACATCGAGATATTGAGCCCTTCCCGTACAACACCTTTCCCCATCAGAGATGATATTCAGGTCGACGAGTCTCTGCGCCTCAAGTATCGCTACCTCGACTTACGGCGCCCTTCTATGCGCGATAATATGATACTTCGCCATCGCGTGGTTAAAGCCATGCGCGATTACCTGGATGAACGTGGTTTCCTGGAGATTGAGACACCTATTTTAATGAAAAGTACCCCAGAGGGAGCGCGAGACTACCTTGTGCCAAGCCGGCTCTATCCCGGAGAGTTCTATGCACTACCGCAGTCGCCCCAGCAGCTCAAGCAGCTCTTGATGGTTGCCGGATTAGATCGCTACTTCCAGATAGCCCGTTGTTTCCGCGATGAAGATCAACGCTCGGATCGCCAGCCGGAATTTACCCAGCTCGACGTCGAGATGTCCTTTGTGGATGAGGAAGACGTCATGAACTTAATCGAAGGGCTCCTGATCTTCTTGATCGAAGAGACGACGCAGAAGCGCATCAAGCTGGTACCTTTCCCGCGTCTTAGCTTCTCAGAAGTAATGGATCGCTACGGCACAGATCATCCTGATCTCCGCTTTGACCTGCCACTAGTTGAGATTTCGGACCTCGCGCGGGCCGGGAATTTTGGCGTTTTCCAGAGTGCCTTAGCTGCTAACGGTATGGTGAAAGGTATTCGCGTTCCAGGAGCAGGTGGTTACAGCCGTAAAGAAATCGAAGAACTCACGGAATTCGCTCGTATGCTGGGGGCTAAAGGCCTCGTCTCGCTGGCGATTGGCCCCACCGGTGAAGTGAAGTCACCGTTGATAAAATTCATGTCTCGCGAGGAGGTGCAGGCGATTATTGACCGTCTCCAGGGAGAACCAGGTGACCTGCTGCTTTTTGTTGCTGACAGCGCCAAGGTCTGTAACGATGTCCTCTACCGATTGCGCGGAAAGTTAGCCGAGCGTCTCAATCTGATCGACCCCAACGAGATGGCGCTCTGCTGGGTGGTTGATTTCCCACTGCTGCATTTCGATGAAGAAGGGCAGCGCTACGAGGCAGAACACAACCCGTTCTCCGGCATGGACGAGGCTCATGTTGCCCGCCTCGACACAGATCCTTTAAACATTCGCGCCAAGCAATACGACATCATCTGTAATGGCTATGAAATTGGCGGTGGCAGCGTTCGTATCAACATTGCGGAGATCCAGAAGAAAGTCTTTTTACTGATGAAACTGCACGAGGAAGAGATCGAAGAGCAGTTTGGGCATATGCTCGAGGCCTTCGAGTACGGAGCCCCTCCTCACGGCGGTATCGCTCTCGGCGTCGATCGCCTGGTGATGCTAATGGCAAATGAAGACAGTATTCGCGAGGTGATCGCCTTCCCCAAGACGCAAAGCGCTACCGATCTCATGATGCATGCGCCCTCGCCAGTTGAAGAAAAGCAACTGCGAGAGTTGCATTTGTGCGTGATACCCGAGGAAAAGTCATAGTTCGATACCATGCAAAACTATTGACAATGCTCTGCCAGGGTGCTATAATCCACGGCATAGAGAGAGGTATAATCATCCATGATCCCGTAGCTCAGTTGGATAGAGCGACAGTTTGCGGAACTGTAGGTCGTAGGTTCAAATCCTATCGGGATCGCCATCCATGAACTTTTAGGCGTCCGATCCCTCATGGTAAGAGAACGGGCGTCAATTTTTATGCCCAATGAATGCCCACATTTTCTATTTGCCCGCCCGGTTAGCCTCACCGGGCAAGGGTACCTGCTCTCCTGAAGCGAAACGCCTCTTGTGATTTCCATTAAAGACGGTCGCACCGCCCCTTCCATACACGCTCCAGGCCCCATCTGACCTGACCAGCGCCGTTGAACCATCAATACCGACAAGGGTTAACTTTCTTTTAGCCAACGTCATCGTGGAGGTAAACGCAGCAGGTATTTCGTCAAAATGGGGTATGACAATAATCCCAGGCGCGATACCCAGTGCCGGAATGGTGCGCCACAATTGCGGGAAGTCGAAGAGTTCCCCACCCAGTACCATAGCTCCCGCTGAACAACCGGCCAGAATGCCGCCGGCCGCCAGCACACGCATGATCGCTTGCCAAGCAGCAGTGTCCTTCAGCGTCTCAAGCAGGTAGCGTGGCTTGCCACCGGAGAAATAGACAAAGTTCGCCGCGGCAACCCGTGCTACGATGCTATCATCGTCTGCGTCCCCGCGTTCAAGAAGCATGACTGCTTCGGCGGATGCACCAAGTTGAGAGAAGTGATCTATGCCCAATTTGGCCCAGCGTTCAGGAACACCCGGGCCATCAGGGGCTGACGCGGTTGGTAGTACCACGACATGAGGTGTGCCATCGACGCGCTCAAGTAACATCGCATCGACAGGTGCGATTGGTGGAAGAAACTCACCCGCGCCGACCAGCGCGAGGGTCCCCGGAGTCGGTACGCCCATTATCTATTCCTTCAACAAAATATCATTTATAACGTTATCCTCTGCAATTCTACGCTACAAGGGATGTTTAATGTCAAGGTGTCGGATAAATACCTATTACCTCTTGACCCATTCTGACATACTCCCTATACTAAAACCTGGTCAGTCCATAGTGGTCCATAGTGGTCCTTAGTCGTCGATTATCAGGGAAATGCCACGGGATGCGCGTTATACACATTGAGCAGAAATCGTGCCTCTTTCCATGGAGAGGGAAGAAGTGATAGAGAAATTTGTGAAAAGCATTGTGCGCTGGAGACCGTTTGCTTTATTTGCCCTGGCATTGTTGGGCCTGGCTTTGCGTCTCTACGGTTTGAACTGGGATCAGGGCAACAGTTTTCACCCTGACGAACGGCAAATTCTCTTTCACGTCACCGCACTCTCCTGGCCAGGCAGCCTGGCACAGTTCCTCGATCCAGCCAATTCGCCGCTCAATCCGCACTTTTTTGCCTATGGCTCCTTCCCGCTCTATCTTTTAGCAATTATTGGCAACATCCTGTCTCATTTTTTCCCTGATATCACATCGTTGTCCAACCTGACATTAGTGGGCCGTGTGCTCTCTGCCATTTTTGATTGTGGCACCATCCTGCTGACAGGGTGGCTTGCTTTAGCCCTGGCGGAGGATACAACGCCAGGCCGACGATATGCGTGGACTCTGGCCCTTTTGTCGGCTGCTCTGGTGACCTTCACTCCTCTGCAACTCCAGCTTTCGCACTTTTACGCTGTTGACACAATACTCCTGTTCTTCACAATGCTCACGCTGCTGGCAAGTGTTAAACTGGCACGGACGGACGCCCTCATTCGCTGGTCATTGGTCGCGGGCCTTGCGTATGGTCTCGCCCTCGCCACAAAATTCAGCGCCGCGCCTTTAATAATCCCGATCATAGTTGCTTTGCTCTTGCGCTGGCGTAAACTTGGCCTCGTTTCTTCCCTGGCCTCATTTCTCTTGACGATCGTCATAACTACAGTGACATTTCTTATAGCCATGCCATATGCGTTGCTTGACAGGGTGAACTTTGTCCAGCAACTTAGCGCACAAGGTGATTTAGCGCGTGGTTACCTTGATCTACCCTACGTACGGCAGTTCGCAGGTACCATACCTTACCTCTATGAAATCCAGAATATGCTTTTGTGGGGAATGGGAGTGGTGCTTGGCCTTGCGGCGTTCGCCGGACTACTCTGGCTCTGTTGGCGCGTCTGGAAGCGCAATGTCCTGTTGTGGCTTGTCGTCCTTTCCTGGGTACTTGTGTATAGTGCCATTACAGGGAGTTTCTATGTCAAGTTCATGCGCTACATGCTGCCGGTCTACCCGTTTCTCGCGCTGATGGCTGCTGCTCTATTGCTCGCGCTATTGCAGCGGGGAAAGGCGGTAACTCAGCCCTCTCAACGAAGGATTGCTACAATTCTGCCCATGCTGGCGATCGCGCTTGTTCTGCTGGGAACCATGTTTCAAGGATTGGCCTTGCTCAATGTCTACAGCCAGCCGAATACGCGCATCCAGGCCTCGCAATGGATTTATAATCAAGTGAAGCCTGGCAGTGTGCTCACGTATGAACAGTGGGACGATCCTCTACCCGTTACGCTCGGTAGCCATACGCCTGATATCTATCAGCAGGCCACGTATGCTGGCGCCAATGGACAGCAGCAGACCGGGCTCGACCTGTACGGGGATGATACGACCGATAAGGCGAGGCAACTGTCTAATCTCTTGCCTACTATCGATGTTATCACCATGGCGACCGATCGCCTGGATAAATCTATTCCTCGCCTGCCATCTCGTTACCCGCTGACAATCCACTACTATCAATTGCTCTTCAGCGGTCAACTCGGTTTTCACCTTGCAGCGCGTTTTGAGAACCACCCCAACCTTTTTGGGCTGTCCCTCGATGATAGTAGCGCTGACGAAAGCTATTCGGTCTTCGATCATCCGACTGCGCGCATCTTTGTGCGTGACAATCCCTATCCATATACGTCCGGGGAGCTCTTTCAAAAATTGCTGGATGGCATGCAGTTGCCTCCGGCCGGTGCGAATCTTTCTGGAGTAGACCGCTCCCTGTTGCTTACCTCTCAACAAATCGCCGACAACCAGCAGTCGCCTCCTTTGGGGACGCAATTTCCCGCGGATAGCATCTCCAATGCAGCGCCAGTGCTCTTCTGGTGGCTGGCCCTTACTGCATTGGGTTTGTTGACGTTTCCCCTCGCTTTCTCGCTTTTTTATGCGCTGGCGGATCGGGGCTATATCTTCAGTAAGACGCTCGGTATGCTCCTGCTGGCATATCTTGCCTGGCTTCTTGCAAGCCTCCACGTACTGGCCTTTAGCCGCGCCTCACTGCTGTTGGTTGTGGCCATTCTGCTGCTGTGCGCCATTGTAATGTTCACCTGGCAGCGTCAGAAGATCACGCACTTCCTGCGCCAACACTGGCGCTTAGTGTTACTGGAAGAGAGCGTTTTTACCCTGGCATTCCTGCTTTTTGTGGGTATTCGCTCCCTCAATCCCGATTTGTGGAACCCCTTCATCGGTGGAGAAAAACCGATGGAACTGGCGTTTCTTCACGCCGTGGTGCGCAGTTCTTACATGCCGCCCTATGATCCCTGGTTCGCGGGCGGCTACATTAACTACTACTACTATGGCTATGTCATTGCCGCTGCATTGATCAAACTCACGGCGATCGTCCCTACAACCGCCTTTAATCTGGCCATTCCCACCCTCTTTGCTCTGACTTTCACAGGGGTTGTGTCCCTGGTGTACAGTTTTACACGTCGCTTCCCGATCGCTCTTCTCGGCGGCTATTTCTCGGTTCTGATCGGCAATTTCGACGGTTTTGTGCAACTCAAAGCACAGGTTGCAGCCGCACTGGCGCATGCACCACTCCCCATGTTTGATTATTGGCGCAGCAGTCGTGTCATCCCCTTCACTATCAATGAATTCCCATTTTGGAGCTTTCTCTTCGCCGATCTACACCCACACGTGATCGATCTTCCGATAGCGGTCCTCATGTTGGGCATTATAGCCGTGCTGGTCCTTCCTGGCGAAGAGGAGGTTATGGCAGGTTCTTCACAACATAGGCGCAAGTTCTTTTTATACCTGCTCGCCGCCTTTGTCTTTGGAACGATAGCCTGTGTCAACACCTGGGATATGCCAGTATATGCCCTGCTGTTTACCATGGTGTTGATCGTACAAACGATCCTTGAGAAGAGAATGTCCCCAAGGCTGGAAATCTTCGTGTCGCTAAGTTTCTGCCTTTTAACAGTTATCCTGCTGTATGCTCTTAGCTATCTTTTCTACTGGCCATTTTATGCTTCCTACCAGCAACTCTATGTGAATGGCCTTGGACTGGTTCAGCAGGGAAGCACATTGGCTGAATTCCTCACCATATTCTGCCTGTGGATATTCCTTGCGCTCAGTTTCTTCTTGCTGGAACTGTATCGCTGGCTGAACGCGAGAAGCAAGATTCTCCCCGAAACTCGGCGTATCGCCGGGTACATACTGTTATGCGCTGTGGTACTGACCTTTGTCACGCTACTCGGATTGAGGATACTCTTACTGGCGGCGCTCGGCCTTGGTATCTTCCTTTTCGTCGCGTGGGGCATCGATGGAGGTGCGCCATCCAAATCATTCAAAGCCATCGTTTTGCCAGTAAAGCGGTCGAAAATTGCACCAACTACCGTCCAGCTTGACTACACAGCGCGGCACACCTCGGAGGCCACGAGGCGCTTCCTATATGTGATGCTGCTAATGGGGCTGGGTATTACCCTTGGCCAGGAGATCGTTTATGTGCGTGATTTTTTGGATGGTGGTGACTATTTCCGCATGAACACCGTCTTCAAGTTCTCGTTGCAAGCGTGGCTTTTCTTTGCCATTGGCGGCGCGCTTGCAGTACAACAATTATATAAACGCCTGGCTGGTTTTATACGGCTGGCCTGGTCGGTGAGTTTCATCGTGTTAGCGCTGGCATGTTCAGTCTTTCTCTTTGAAGGGTCGATTGCGCGTATCAGTGACCACCAGGCATGGGTCAATGCGTCTCCACAACAACCTGTGCAGAGCGCCAATTATATTCCGACGTTGGATGGGTTCGCCTTTGCCCGTACCTGGTATCCCGCTGATGCAAAGGCAATCACGTGGCTCAACGACCATGTCGCGGGGACGCCCATTGTACTGGAGGCAGCTGCCCCCGTTTCCTATCAATGGTTCAACCGTATTTCGGTGTATACCGGCTTGCCTGATGTTCTGGGCTGGCCAGACCATGTTAGTGAGCAGCGCTACAGTGAACAAACGCTCAATCGTGTCGCCAACATTAACATCATCTATTCGACATCCAATTCGTCTGCAGCCATTGAATTGTTGCGCTATTATCATGTGCAGTATATTTATGTCGGACCATTAGAACGACAAATATATGGCCAGCAGGCGTCGCTCGGGTTGAGTAAATTTGACCGCCTGGTGGGCAGTGTAGTGCGTATCGTATATCGTACAAATGACGTAACCATCTACGAAATGCTGTAATACCAGGATTGACCACCTTTCTTCGTCTCTATAGTAGAAATAGCACCCAGATGGTATACTAATGGGAACTTCTGACAGCACAAATACGTCTAAGATTGGTGTAGTGCCATACGTAAAATCACTATCCCTACAACGTGTTTTATAGTGGCGTCAAAATTTTACTAGAGAGATTCAATGGCCGAACTACTACAAATGTGGGCTATGGTCGAAGTGCTGGGCTTCGTGTGTCTGCCGCTCACTATTACCGTATTTCATAATCTACCAGACCGGGGATGGGCCTTCAGTAAAGCTATTGGTACAGCGGTTCTGGCTTTTTGTGTCTGGTTTCCATTGATGTGCCTGAGTGTCCTGCCTTTCAGCCAATTCTTTATAACCGGCATCTTTCTGCTCCTGCTGGCAGGCAATATCATTGGCTTTTTAAAGGTGCGCCAGACTATTGCAAAAGTGGTGCGCGTCAATGTTCCCTATATCCTTATCAGCGAAGCGGTCTTCGCGGGCATGATGTTTTTATTAGGCTGGATACGCTCGTTTGTGCCTGATATCCGCTCATTCGAAATGTTTATGGATGAAGGATTTATTGCCGGGATCATGCGCAGTCCCCATTTCCCTCCCAACGATATGTGGTTCGCAGGCTACCCCATCAACTACTACTATTATGCTCACTTTACTGCCGCTATCCTGGGGAAACTGCTCGGACAGAGCCCTTCGATTGTCTTTAACACAGGGATATGTGTGTTCTTTGGTTTGACTGCCGTGAGCCTGTTTGGCGTTACCAGCAATATTGTTTCCTGGGCGCAGCATCTACGTAAGCGTGCTCATTTGAACAAAGTCACTGAACCCCAACAACTACCCGGTACAAGCTATCCGTCGCTGCTTCGTGCCGTTCCCTATGGCTTTTTGACCATGTTGATGGGCCTGGTCCTCGGCAACCTGGCGGCAACACAGCAATGGTGGGAGCAACATGGCGACTGGACTCAATTTAACTGGTTCAATCCATCGCGTGTCGTCGATAGAACCATCAACGAATTCCCGGCTTTTAGCTTCCTGCTCTCCTGCTTTCATGCGCATGTTTTAGCGCTGGCCTTCACCATAGTAGCTATAGCGCTGGCGTTCAACCTGTTTCTGGAACAGGAAGGGAGGGGTCTGCGCGTCTTCGGTCGTGGTTGGAAACTCCCTATCACTATGGCAACGACTGCCCTTATCCTGGGCGGTCTCTTTGCCATGAACGGCTGGGATTTTCCCACCTATGTTGGTTTGACGGTAGTGTGTATTGCCTTCCAGCAATATTTAGCTCACCGCTCTCGCTTTCGCTTGGAACTCCTGCTGGATATCTTTACGGTCTGCGCCGGGCTGATCGCGCTCTCATTTTTAATGTATGTTCCCTTCTATTTCACCTTTATTTCACCATCGCAGGGATTGGGTGTGGTTGGGCCTGCTGATCGCTCCCCGCTCGCAAATGAAATACTGATCTATGGCATGTTCGCTTTTGTCTTCCTCTCGCTGCTGCTGGCCACCGTGTTCAGGCACCCGTTTTTTACCCGTAGCACAGCTCATTCTGAAGACATTGTAGCTCCTCAACCTGCTCGCCTTCCCAGATTCAATAAAGGCGTCATGAGTGTCCTGCTCGTTATTGGGGTAGCGCTGCTCACCTTATTCGCGCTACGCAATAGCGCGACATTTGTTGCAGCAGGCAGCATTGCTGCGCTGGGCTGTATCGCGCTGTTCTATAGTCTGCGCGACCGTTCTCAGGCATTTATCCTCTTGTTGGGCAGTACTGCGTTCGCTCTCGTGGCTGTCTGCGAAGTATTCTTCTTGAAAGACGTTTTCGCGGGCGGAGAATTTCTCCGTATGAACACCGTTTTTAAATTCTATTTCCAGGCCTGGGCGCTGCTCTCTATCACCTCGGGCGCTGGAATCTACTTTATCCTGGAGAGCTTCCGTCCAGCGGTAGTCACCTCAAATGGGCTGCGTTGGATGCAGCAAGGCGTGAAGGGGCTCTGGATGGCGGGCCTGTTGCTGTTGTTACTGGCCAGCGCGGTCTATCCTCTCGTGGGTACATATGCGCGCACAGATCATTACATGCAGGGCACGAATAGCCTGGATGGTATAGCCTATCTGCAAACCTGTAAAGTTCCCGATTGTGATTATGATACTTCTGGCGATTATTACGCGATTCGCTGGCTCAATAGTCATGTGAGCGGCGATCCCGTGATTGTGGAGGCTGTGGGAGATGACTACACGAGCTATGCGCGTATTTCAGCGTTTACAGGGCTTCCCACACCGATGGGCTGGGTGGGACACGAATATCAGTGGCGCGTAAACTGGCTCAATAACGGCCTCAACGCCGCCGATTTTGAAAATCGAAAAAGCGATGTAGACACGATCTATACAGACCCACATCAAAGTGTGGTGATGAACTTACTCACACGTTACCACGTTCAATATCTATACGTTGGGCTATTAGAGCAAATGAAATATCCCACAGCAAACTTGCATCGTTTCAGTTCATTTTTGCATAGTGTTTATTCTGCTAATGGCGTGACAATATACCAGGTCGGCTAAAACCTGGCATTGTTTCCCGTTCATAGTTTCAATTGTAGGATGGCGTAGTGGCACCATCAGAGGTGCTCAAGGAGGCGATCTTTGAAGAGGTTTGAGACTGAACCACGAGTAAAGCGGGACTCCGTTGCGGAACCTCTCGTGGAAAAGCAGTACGAAGCGGAAGAGGAACAGGCCTTAGAAGAGCCTGTGAAAGATGAAGAACTGGTAAAAGCTCCTCAAACTCCGACGAAGCCGCCTGTACGCGAGCGACTCCTGGATTGGGCCCCTTTCTTGAGCGTCTTCTTGCTGGGTGCAATCTTGCGCTTCTGGGGTCTGGGTGATAAACCGCTTCATCATGATGAGAGCCTCCATGCCTACTTCTCTTTACAGCTTTTGCATAATATGGAAAATTGGTTGGGCTGCTTCAGTCCAGGCGCTTCCTGTTATCATTATGATCCGCTGCTGCATGGTCCGTTCCAGTTCCATTTCATCGCACTTGTCTATAAAATTTCCCAACTGGTGGGCGCGCCAGACAATGGCGTGAACACGACGACGGTGCGCATCCTTGCTGCTACCCTGGGCACAATCATTGTCTGCTTGCCATATTTCTTGCGCGATTATCTCGGCAAGTGGGGAGCCTGGCTGGCCTGTTTCATCCTCGCGGTCTCGCCCAGCATGGTCTATTTCTCTCGCTTTGCCCGCGAAGACATCTACATGGCCTGCTTTACCTTGTTGTTGGTCGTTTCGGTTGCGCGCTACATACGCGATCGCAAGATGCGCTGGCTCCTTCTCGCCGCCCTGGCTCTCTCATTATCCTACGCGACGAAAGAAGCGACATTTTTGACGGTGGCTGTCTTTGGCAGTTTCTTCGGTGCCCTTGTTGCCTGGGAACTTGGGCTGAGACGGCCTGTAAGTTCAAGGCTCTCTCGTGAGGATGCTCCCTGGTATGTTCCTCGTACTGCTGCTCCCATTGCCCTGGCAGTCTATTTTATAGTGCTTGGACTGGTAGCAAAGTTTTTCTTCGGCTGGCTCAAGGCCTTATCCATCTATGTCACTGACCCGAAGAATACTTCCACGGCCGATCTCTTTGTCCAGGGTTTGAAGGATAGGACAGTTGAGATCGTTCCCTGGATTGGCATCATCCTTGGCTGCTACGTCCTCTTCATCCTGGGGCGAGAGATGTTCGGCTATAGCCCGCCTTCTGGGAGGCGTGGCCTTATGGCGAAGGTTGACCCGGAACGACAGCCTGTTTTGGACACTATTGTAACTATGCCCTGGACGCACTGGTTCTTCGCCGTTCTCGTCGGCTGGACAATATTCCTGGTCTTGTTTACCGTCCTCTTCACCAATATTAAAAATGGGATTGGAGATGGCATCTGGCAGGGCCTGTACTACTGGATACAGCAACAACAGGTGGCGCGCGGTGGACAGCCCTGGTACTACTATCTCTTGCTCATTCCTCTGTACGAACAGATCGGTGTTGTCTTCGGGCTTATTGGCGTCGTACGCTGCCTCATCCGACCGACGCGCCTTCGCCTCTTCCTCGTCTACTGGTTCATTGGAAACCTCTTCCTCTACTCATGGGCTGCCGAGAAAATGCCCTGGCTAAGCATCCATATCACGATGCCGATGCTGCTGCTGGCAGCTATTGGCCTGGAACCGGCAGTGGTGACATGCTACAACCTGGCGAAAAATGTCTTTGCCCGTCGTTCCACGGAGGGGTTACCGGCAAGAGCGGAAAATGTAAATGCGCCTGCCGGAGCTCCCCGATTGCGCCCACGCCTGGTCGGTATTACCGCTATCGTAGGCGTTGTCATGGCGGTACTGTTGTTGTTGCCGACTGTACATAATATGTACGAGGTAACCTACGTTCATCCCGCTGATGGACCCCATGAGATGCTGGTCTATGTGCAGACGACCACCGATGTTAATGTAGTGATGGCAAAGATCGATGCGCTCGATCAGAAATTGTATCACGGGAAGCACCTGTTGCGGATCGGCTTGATGAACGACGCGACCTGGCCTTTCGCCTGGTACGTCAGGGATTATACCAACGTCTGTTTCAACTATCCCGATAATTGTGCGTACCCGGCCAACTCCTATCCCGTCATCATCGCAGGTGGGGACAATCTCTATAACGCTGAATCTCAGTATGCCGGTCCCGGTAAAAACTACCTGTTTAACCAGTATCATATGCGTACCTGGTGGGATGAGGGCTATAAGCCGCCTCCCTGCGTTCAAACTACTACAAACAAGTGTACTGACCAGCCAACGTGGGGTGGAGTCGGAGTTGGCCTCTGGCTATCCTATGGAGATACCCCACCTCCCGGTGCGAAGTTCAATCCCGGCCTTGCCGCTCAACACATCTGGCAGTGGTGGTGGCAGCGTCGTGCCATTGGTGATACCGGCGGCTCGTACGATATGGGCCTCTTCATCCAAAAAGGCGTGAGCGAGACACCATAGAGGTGTTAGCGCCCGAAAGCCTCGAATAATCCTTTCAGGAATGAACCAGCACAATCTTTCCCAGCGTTTTACCTGCTGCCACTCGCCGATGTCCGCCGATAATATGCACCCGCTTGAGCCTGCATTGCTGCGTATCGATGGTAGCTTGCTGTCCGCCAAGGTTGCCGACAAGGACGATACGCCCATCTGGCGTACATGACTCGATACTTGTCTGCAGGGTGGTGCTGACGAGCTCGATCACCAGGTTGACGCCATGTACATTGTTCTGTATGACCTCTGCCACGTTCTCTTCCCGCTGGTTGATAACCATATCAGCCCCTAAACGACGCAGTTCAGAGACTTTTTCATTGCTGCTCGTCGTTGTCACTACCCAGGCGCCGGCCTGCTTGGCGAATTGGATGGCCCATATACCAACGCCACTTGAACCCGCCCAGATCAAGACCCGTTCCCCTGCTTTAAGGTGACCAATGTCAAATAAACTGCCCCAGGCGGTTGAAGCGGTGAGGCCGGCCGCTACCGCCTCTTCAAAGGATACTCCCTCGGGGATGCGCACCAGGTCCTCAGCTGGAACTGCAATCATACTGGCATAGCCGCCTCCGCCAACAGCTCTAGCGGCGCGAGTGGTCATCACCCTCTCCCCGGCATGAAATCCCTGGCTGTCCTTGACGACTATACCTGCCGCTTCCAGTCCTGCTGTGAATGGCAATTTGTCAACGGGACGGCTGCCGTTGCGCTGGAACAGATCAAGCCTGTTCACCGTGGTGGCCTTGACCTGGACCAAAACATCGCCTGGGCCAGGGGTAGGGTCAGGGACTTCTCGAACTTGTAGGACGTCTGGATCACCATATTGAGCAAACTGTACTGCTTTCATCTATTATCTCTGCTTCCTCAAATGTAGTAAAACGTAGTTACAACATCCTCGTACCTGCTTCATCGCAGAAAGTTTCACTCTCGACGCATCGGGAGCCAGCGCTTTCCGCTCCACAGGCGAATTTGTGTCCCGACGAAGCCACAACCGGGACATCCGTTAGCAAACGGAGGGCTTCAGTCCTAATGTTGAGGGCTGCATTCAAATCTCGCTCAGTGATGACACCGCACTGCTCACATACCCACACACGCTCATCGAGCGTCAAGTCTTCCTTGATCCATCCACAGGCGTGACAGGTTTTACTTGAGGGATACCACTGGCTCACCAGTTGGACGTAGCCGCCATACTGCTCCGCCTTGTAGAGAAGCTGACGCTTCACCTCAAAGAAACTAGCATCGCTGACTGCTTGCGCTAAGCAATGGTTGGACAGCATCCCTTTCGTATTGAGGTCTTCCAGGCCAACCAACGCATATCTTCGGGCAAGAGAGGTCGTCATCTTGTGCAGGGTACCTTGCCGTTGACAAGCTATCCGATAGTGCGCTTTTGCCAGCTTTCTAGCATGCTTCCCCCAATTCTGGCTGCCCTCTCCTTTGCGAGAGAGCCCTTTGCTTAAGCTCTTGATACGTCCTAAGGTCTGGCGGTAGTGCTTTTGGTTTTCAAACACGACCCCATCGCTG